>QHPM01000308.1 GCA_003219095.1 Verrucomicrobiota bacterium | reverse complement strand
TTTGTTGACCATACCGCCATGTTCTGTCTCCACGATTTCGACCATGGCTTGAAGAAATCGATTGAGAAAATTGACAACCGTTTTCGGATCGGCCCGGGCCGCACGCGCGGTGAATCCGCGAAGATCGAGAAAAAGCAGAGTAACGACTTGATCGGTGCCACCGAGACCCGGATCGCGGGTGAGGATTTGCTGCGCGGCCTTTTCGCCGACGTGCAAACCAAAAACACGGCGCAATCGCTCCTTGTCTCTCAGCTCCATCACCATTTGATTGAAGTCGCCAACCAACGCTCCGAACTCATCTGCGCGCCGCAGCGGAATCTGCACATCGAGCTGGCCTTGACCGACGGCGTGAAAGGCGGCGCGCAATTCATCCACCGGTTTTGCCACCAGCCGTGTGATGAGAACAGCGGAGCAAAGACCGAAGGCAATTCCAACCGTTCCGACGAAGACTGCAAACCACTGTGGATTGGACCCGGGCGAATGCGGCGCAAACATCAGTAAAAGCAACGATCCAATTGGGCAAAGGCCCGCGGAAATGGCCCACATCAGCCCGCGGGTTCGCAATGAAGGCGGATGAATTCCCTTCAGCCGATCCGGCCGGATGTCGCGAAAGAAAACGAGGAAAAGCGCCCATTGACTGGCCAGTTCGACCAGAAAAAACGTTTGCGTTACGGCGATGAAGGCCGAAACCAAAAAAGAAATCGGGAGATGCCAGAGCAGCTGCGAACCGATCGGGCTGCCTGTCGTGGTCAGCGCGAAAATAAAGGCAGGAATGCATCCCAGCCAGGCAACGCTCGAAATCGCGAACGCAATCCATGGTAAATGCACAACGCGACGCTGGGCCCGATCGAGTTCCACCGGCGCGACCGCAATGCCCTTGATCAATTCGCGAAAAAGTCGGCGCAACGAAAAGATCACATAGATCCAGATCGCGACCGCCACCGGATAAACGGCAGCATTGTAAAAAATTACGGTCGCGGCGAAGCGATGCCGCAATTCCTCCGTCACCAGCAATGGCGCGATGACAATGCCGTTGTACCAAATGTTGAACGCGCTCCCGAGCACTTGCGGAATGACGGGCGCCAGGGCGGTGACGAGAAGGCCGTAGCATCGCGCGTGCGGCGAGGGCTCGTCTGTCACGGAATTGTCCACGGCCGAAAGTAATCGAGCAAAATAAGATGCGAGTTGATTTCGTGCCGCTGGAATGGACGCGCCACCGTGCCGAAATCGGTCAATTTTCCGAAAACAAATCCGCCCTCGACCGGAGCAAAGAAGTCATCCTGATGACTGGGCAAGACATATTTTGCGCGGAGCCGGTCGACAGCAGCGCGCAATCGCTTTCGGCTGTCGGGTAACGCCATTCCGAGAATGGCAAGGTCAACCGGCGCGATTCGAGCCGGTGGAAGAACCTCGGTTGTTCCTCCGGAATCGATGTAAATGCGCTTGCCGTTTGCTTCGACAAGAAAGGCCATGGGTTCGCCGAGGCGCCAATCCGACGCTTTTGCCGGACATGTTCCCGGCTGAGTTTTGGTTCCACGAAACGGCAACCATCCGAGAATGCGATCGTGCGTTGCGGGAAGCACGCGAATTCGCCACGGACCAATCACGCGGGTTGAACCAGGTTGAACAATCAGACAGCGATTGCGATCGACGCCGCACGAGATGGTGAGGTTCGCCGCCGTTATTCCCCCGACCAGCGGTGCATGTGTCCGCCGCATGATTTCCGGGACATCGAGCAAATGATCGAAATGCGCGTGAGTGACGAGCACGGCGTCTGCGCGCGGCCGGATATGTTGCAGACCAAAAGCGATTCGCGCCTCGTTAGGCTCGATCCGCCGTTGCAATGCGACCGCGGTTAATCCCGCGCGCGTAAAGTACGGATCCACCAGTAAGGCGTGCCTGTTTGCCTCAAATTGGTAACCATTTACGCCGAGGTAAGTCACGCGCACGGTCCCTGGCGTTTGCTTTACTTCTGGCGAATCAGCGACGACTAGCGTTGGATATCTATCGAGACCTCCGAGCGCGATTGGCGCGCCGAAGCAAGAGAGAAAGATTACCAATTTGAAGCCCGCTCCCATCCGAAATTCTTCTAGCATGCTGACGATTTGCTCAGCGTAGCATCTGCACACCATCGATGAGATGCTGCGCTAGACGAAGCGGTGTTTCAAGATGAGCGTTCCCCAACTGCAGCCCTGTTTGTTTGCTTGCACCTAAACATTCACGCTCATTTACATTTCACCGGAAGGTGGAAGTGAAAGGTAAAGTGCATGTGCAAGTAACAAGGAGTAGCGGTTTCTAAGGCGCCGTTTATTTAACGTCGGAGCCTGGCGGCGGTGACCGCCCCTTGGATCGTCTGCCCCTCGCCTCGAAGAACTCAGACCGCAATCGCGATCCACTCATTACGGGCGCGGGAATCGGCGACAGCTTGCACTACTCGCATGTAACGCAACCCGTCTTCAAAAGTGGGATATGGCCGCTCGTGACCACCTGATTTTACGGCATCGAGGAAATCATTCTCCACCGTCCACTCCCGGGCGATTTCCTCCGGAACTTTCAGTTCATGCAAGGCGCGATCGCCCACTCGGCCCGTCTTGATTACATCGGCAGTGAAATCGTAAATCAGGGTTCCGGCTGAGCCGTAAACTTCCAGGCGGTCGCCAGTGGCATGAGGGTGAATGCCGCTAAACTCGAGCGTGCCTTCCGCGCCGTTCGCGAAGTGGCAAAGGACCGATAGCGCGTCAGGGATAATGACGCTGTAGCCCTGGCGGTCGGGATACAAAATTTTTCCGCGCGCGAACAATCCATCGATATCGCCGAGCCAGCGCTGCAGCACTTCGACGTAAATCCCAAGCGTCATCACATTAAGCCCGCTGATCTCGATGTGTTGCCGCCAGTGGGCCGGCGCGCTCGGGTTCAAATAATTTCCATGAAAACTTTGCAGCCGAATGCTGTGCAGTTGTCCGAGAAAATTTTCCGCGAGCAATTTTTTAACCACGCGATCGCCGCGCAGTCCATAGGGCGGCGGGCATAGCATGGTCACTTGCTTGGGAAAGCGGCGCGAGGCTGCCAGCATTTCTTCCGCTTCCGCGCGATCATTCGCCATTCGGGCCTGGCAAAAAACATGTTTGCCGGCCTCGAGCGCCGAAACGGTGACGGCGGAATGCATGTACGGCGGTGTCCCGATCCAAACGATATCGATGTCTGGTAAAGCGACGAGGTCGGGCCAATTGGCGATTGGAACCGCGGTCGGAACATTTTCCTGGCAAAACTTTTCCGCGCTTTCATAAGTGGAATTTGAAACCGCGACGATTTCCAGATCGGACCTGCGTTTGAATGCGGGTAAATGCCGTTGCTTTACGATCCCGCCTGCGCCGATGATTCCGATCCGTAATTTGTGGTTGCCGTTTCGACTCATTGTCTGTGCTTGGTAGAAGAATGTTTGACCATAGCCGGGCCCTGCTGTTCAACTCTGAAATTCCGTTCTATTAAAACGATCAGGCGGTAGCACAGCCATTTTGGCTTTTGAGCCAACGGACATCTTGCCCGTTAATGGTAACAAGACAGTGGTCGCAGGCGAGATGCCTGCGTAACCCCGCAGGCTGGAGCCTGGGCCCCACTAAGAATCGCTTGACCAGTGGGGGGCGACAATACACTTTACGCTCCCGTTTTTATAACCGGGCGATTGCGTTATATGGCGAAGAAAAAAGGCGGCGTTGGCCGCCATGTCACGAAAAATGTGCGGCGCGAATTTCATCCGAACCTGCACGAGCACAGGGTCTGGGTGCCGGAGCTAAAAAAATTCGTACGGATTCGCGTCACTGCTCGAGGGCTCAAAACGATCAACAAAAACGGAGCGTATCGAGCGTTAAAAAAAGCCGGCGTCATCGCCGGCTAGGCTTCGGCAAATCGGCGGGCAGGTCAGGCGCAATGCAATTGACCATACTGAAATCGAAAATTCATCGTGCCACGGTGACGGGCGCAAGTTTGCATTACGAAGGTAGCCTCACTGTTTCGTCCGATCTGGCTGAGCTGGTCGAGCTGCGCGAGTACGAGAAGATTCTGGTTGGCAACTTGAGCAACGGCGAACGCTTTGAGACTTATGTGATTTATGGCGAACCGCACAAAGGTCTGATTGAACTCAACGGCGCAACCGCCCATCTCGGGAAAATCGGCGATCGCATTACGATCATGAATTTCGGGAGTTATTCGGCCGAGGAAGCAGCCAGGCACCAGCCGCACATTCTCGTGCTAGATGAGAAAAATCGGGTCGTGCGGCAGGAAGGCATCAAGCCGTCACTCAAAGTCGTCGGCGACTAACGCGTCGTCATCCCGAGCGAACGCGAGGGACCTCACATTTGGTCAGGCGCATTCGGACGCTCGTGAGGTGCCTCGCCGTCTTCGCGGCTCGGGATGACGGGCGATAGCGCTTTAGATGTCTCGTCGCTTGAATCGTCTTGGGATACCTCGGTCCGAGCCGGACTGGCAGTGTCTTCGCGGCTTGGGATGACGGACAAATTATCAGCAGTGCCGCCAGCGACTGCGGCGGCTACATCGCTTTCCTCAGTTGTCGCCCCGGGCGTAGTTGCGGTCGCGTCCGTTGCAGCTGCCGCAGACACTGGCGGCAGGTCCGCGCTGACTTCACCAGCTTCCTTTTTCGGTGGCCTTGCCCGCGGCAAATCGAGCGAGCCGTCGTTGAATTCGATGACGTGTCCCTCGCGAATCATCCAGTGCAAATCAGACGCGAGCGCCAGTTTCGTTTTTTCGGCTTCGGTCGCCTCATTATCTGGTCCAATTAGTTTTTCCGCGAGTTCCTTGCGGTTAATTCGCGGCGAGGCTTTGAGAGCTTCCAGAATTTGACGCACCGAATCCGAGACCGCCGCTTCATCAATCGCTTTCAGCCGAACGGGCGAAACGAAAAGCATTCCTTTGCGATGCCGAAAAATTTGCAGACCCGCTCCGCGGAAACGGCCGGCCAACTCCTGCATCATATTGGAGGGCGAACGGACTTCTGCTGACCAGGCATTTTCAATCAGGCGCGCAATCCCGCGATCCGATAATTTACGACTGGTCACACCGTCGATCTCCGTCTCGGCCGTTTCCGAGATAAGAGAGGGAAGATATTTCTCGCGAAAATGCCGTTCCGCTTCCGTTTCGGCGTTAAATGTTTGGGGCGGTTCGTCCTGCTGCGCGGTGAACGTTATTACTTTGCGCGCTTCTTCCTTCCATTGCTCGACTAGCGCGGGATCGTTCACAATCTCGATTTGGCGTTGAAAATCAGTGAAGCTCATGCGCCGGCTAAAACGTTGTTCAAAAAGACGGCGAATTTGCGGCTGATAACTGTGATGATTGGTTGGTCCCAACAAAGTTCCGGTCGTCCGTTCGCGCGCAACACTGCTGAAATCGCCCTTGATTGGATCGTTCAAGGTCACGTTGGTGGTATAAAACTTCTCGCGCAACAAGCGGAAAGCCGAGTTTTCGAGAGCCAAGCGATTCGTCGCAATGGCATTCGATTCGCCCAAGCGAAAAAGCGGGCTCGCGTTCTTCGTTTTAACCCGGACGTGATAGCGCTCCGGTTTCTGCAGAAACAGACGCGCCAGCGCATAAACAGAATACGCTGCAGTCCCGGTTTTGATCTGGGCTGCAACATTTTCAAACGCGGCTGCCTGCGGGAGAAAATGGACGTCGAGCTGCGGCAGCACAGGCGGCGCCTGCGCCTCGCGTCGCGCGGGGAAATCGCGAGAATGTTTCCGTTCCTTGCGATCGAGCGGCTTGCGATCGTCCCGTTCTCCTCGATCACGCCGACGGCGATTCTTCTCGTCGCCATGCCGGTGACGCGGTGGACGACCGCGTCGGTCTTCGCTAGGGCGCGGCCACGCCTCTTGCGCTTCTTCTTCAAATCCGGCATGACGCGCCGCGGACCAATCTTCCTTCACCCATGCCGGGAGGAATTTCAGGTCAATCAAATCGAGTGGCTCGCCGGGCGATGGCACCTTTCTCATCTACTGCATCAGGTGGAGAAGTAAAACCAGCGCGAGGCTTGAACACGCGCCATAACGTCCACGCGTCGCCATCCTGAACGAAGTGAAGGATCTCTCCTACAGGGATCGAGTCACACAAACTCTTTTAGCGTGATCATCATTTCATGGTGAGGTCCCTCGCTTGCGCTCGGGATGACTGCGCGGTAGCGCTTTTGCTTGAGCACGCTCCACGTCAGGGCTGGAAATTCATTGACAAGAATTTGAATTGATTTACTTGCCATCCTGTTCAGCCCGCGTTATCGCGGGCACGGAACAACCGAATTTTATGGCCGACAAATCAATCGAAGAGAAGGTTAAGGACATCATCGTCGAACAACTGGGCGTTAACCCTGAACAGGTAACGCCACAGGCTTCGTTCATCGAGGATTTGGGGGCGGACTCGCTCGACATCGTGGAGTTGGTGATGGCGTTCGAGGAGGAGTTTTCGGTAGAAGTGCCGGATGAAGACGCCGAGAAATTACAGACCGTCGGCGACGTTATCAAATACATCCAGGAACGGGCGAAGCCGAAGGAATAGCCGCGTTAGTTACACGCTACGCGTGTCATCCCGAACCGCGCAGAAAATGCAAGCTCGGCCCGGGCCGAGGGACCTCACGAATAAGCGATGACCGCACGAGCTACCTTGTGTGATCCAGCACTTTAGGCGTGGTCCTTCGCTTGCGCTCGGGATGACGCGGTGTGGAAACGCGAGAAAGTCCTCGTTTACCCGATGAGCAATCGAAGAGGACGCACTCGCGGAGGCGGACGGTTGACACCGAGCCTTGGGGACTTGCACATATCGACTGCCAAGTCGCGTACTTGGAAAAGATGCAGCTAAGGCACCATTCTGCCGGCGGCACGCCGGCCTCTACAGCACTCCTACCTTTTTGGTTGCGCCGCGCAATTGGAATCACAGTGTAGAGGGTGCAGTACTTCACCGAGCCGTTGTTTCGCATCGGCGGCAATTATGTCACCGCCGCCGGATTGATTGCGTTCGTTATCTTTTTCGGAATCGGATTGTCCCTGGCCAAGATTTTTCAGAGCGAACAATTCCGGCGTTTGCTCACCCGGCTCAAACTCGGGAAAAATTTCGCGTCGATTATCCCGACGATTTTCAGTCTCGCCACACTCATTTTTTTCACCGTTACCGCCATCAACGCTGCCGGTGTTCCGTTGGCGTGGAATCAGCCGCTCCCTGGCATTTCCCTCACTCTCGTTCAAATCTTCCTGCTCGCTGCCCTGCTCCTCGGGGTCTTTTGGATATCGGCACGCACGAAATCATTTCTGTTTAACCGATTTCTCGTAAACAGCGGCCTGGATCGCTCGCTGCAATACGCCATCTCGCAAATCATCAGTAACATCGTCCTGGTCGTTGGCGTTTTCATCGTGCTGGACAATGCCGGTATTCATCTCGGGACGCTCACCGTTTTTGCCGGTGCGGTCGGCGTGGGCATTGGATTCGGATTGCAAAACATCGCCAGCAATTTCATTAGCGGCCTGGTCATTCTGGCAGAGCGCCCGATCACCATCGGCGATCGGGTTGAGGTGGCCGGTGTTGCCGGTCAGGTGCAGCAAATTCGCGCGCGCAGCACCGTTATTCTTACAAACGATAACATCACCATGATCGTGCCGAATACGAAGTTCATTGATTCCCCGGTGACAAACTGGACTTATGGCGATCCGCGCGTCCGTTTTCGCATTCCGATCGGTGTCGCCTACGGCAGCGATCTGGAGAAGGTACGGAATTCACTGCTGGAAGTAGCACGAGAAAATTCGCATGTGCTGATGCAGCCGGAGCCAACGGTATTTTTGGAGATGTTCGGCGAAAGCTCGATCAACCTTGAATTGGTGGTGTGGAGTAAGGAAATGAGTTATCGGCCGCGCCGGTTTCGGAGCGATTTGAATTTCGCGATCGCGCAAAAGTTGCGTGAAGCTGGCATCCAAATTCCAAGTCCGCAGCGCGATTTGAATTTCGGCGGCGGGGTTGTGCGCGTCGAAATGACGGCGCCGGAAAAAACGCCGGCGCGCGCGATTGTCGACGGCGCCTGAGAGATGACGACATTTTCTTTTAAAGACGGCACTGCTGCTATCATCTCGCCCGGCGAGCTTCAGCAATATGAAGACTGGCCCAGCGCTTTTCACGACTGCTGCAAAGACCATCGCTTCTATGAAATCATCGAGCAAACACTGGCCAATGATTTCGAATACCAATACCTGATTCTGCGTGATCTCACCGCAAAGATGCGCGGCATCCAACCTTTCTTTTTTGTGCAGCAAAATCTGGTAGAAGGAATTCCGGGCGGAGCACGGCGAGTGGTCGATTCTATTCGTAAAAAATTTCCGCGGTTTCTCACCATGCGAGTGCTGATGGTCGGCTGCGCCGCCGGTGAAGGTCATCTCGGCGCTTTCGCTCCCGCCGATTCACTCTGGATTGCGGAAGCGCTGCATGAGTGTCTGCCTCAAATCGCGCGCGCTGCCAAAGCGTCATTGGTCGTTTTGAAGGATTTCTCCTCGAAGTACCGCGATACTCTCGCCGGATTTTCCCACAACGGTTTTACCCGTGTTCCGAGCATGCCGATGACTCGGCTGGCGCTGAACTTTCGTGATTTTGACGATTATCTTGCGCATTTGAGCTATGGCACGCGCAAGAGTTTGCGGCGGAAGTTTCGCAAAACCGAGCGCACCGCCAAAATCGAGCTCGAAATCGTTAGCGACATTACGGCCCATCTCGACGAGGTCTATCCCCTTTACCTGGCGGTGCATGAGCGTTCCCCGATGAAATTCGAAAAATTAACCAAGGAATATCTTTCAAAACTCGGCCAGCTCATGCCGGAACGCGTGCGTTTTTTCATCTGGCGACTCGATCACCGCATCATCGCGTTCAGCATCTGCATGGTGCACGATGGGACGATCTATGACGAATATCTCGGCCTGGACTATTCGGTTGCGCTCGATCTCCACCTTTATTTTTACACCCTGCGCGACATTCTGCGCTGGGCCATCGATAATCGCCTGACCTTTTATTGCAGCAGCCCGCTCAATTACGATCCGAAGCTGCATCTCGGTTGCAATCTCGCGCCGCTCGATCTTTACGTGAAGCATACCCAGCCGCTATTGAATCCAATTTTTCGACGAGTGGTCAGATTGCTCGAGCCAACGCGACACGATCCGGTACTGCCGAAGTTCTCCAACGCGGCCGAGCTTTACGGATGACGCTGCAGCTTGCGGGCGCGCCTGCAAAACCGAGCGTCGCGGAAATAAAGCTTTCACGCGGTCGCGCGCTTGTCTTCGAGCGTGCTCGCGATGTCCCCATGGAATTTTGGGCGCGCGGTTTTGCGGACACACCAAAGGATTTTCAATATTACGAGTTGATCGAACAGACGATGGGCCGGGCTTTCAAATATCGTTACCTGGCGGTGTTCGACCAGACCAATCGACCAGTCGGCTTGCAACCGCTTGTCCTTACCACCCAGGACCTGGCCGTCTCCGCCAGCGAAGCTCTCATACGATTCGTTGCCAAATTGCGCATGCTCTGGCCGCGTTTTTGGCAAAGCCGCATGGCCTTCGCCGGCTGTCTCGTGGGCGAAGGAGAAACAGGCGCGATCGAGTCGATCGAAGTCGCCATTCCGCTGGTCGCCGAGTCGCTGGAAAAATATGCGCGGGGCCAGGGCATCTCTTTAGTGGCGTTCAAGGAGTTTCCGACGAAAATGCGCCGCGCCTTTTCCTGTCTAAGCCGCTCTGGTTACGCTCGCGTCGCTGGTTTCCCACCCCTAACTCTCGAACTTAATTTTGCGTCGTTTGATGAATACATGGCAACGCAACTGAGTCGCGCGACTCGCAAAAATCTACGCCGCAAATTCCGCGCGGCCGATGATGCCTCGCCTTCACTTGTGCTTGAGGTCTGGACGGATGCGGAGCAGATCATTGATGAAATTTATCCGCTTTATCTCGCTGTTGCTCAGACCAGCGCGATCCAGTTCGAGGTCTTCACCCGCGAATATTTTCTGGAAGCGGGGCGACGTGCGCCGGGAAAATTCCGCTATTTCGTTTGGCGACAGGGTCGCCGTGCGGTCGCGTTCAGCTTTTGCACGATCTGGAATGGGACACTCTACGATAACGATCTTGGTCTGGATTATGCGGTCGCATACGAGCTGAATCTTTATTACGTCACGTTTCGCGATCTACTGAATTGGGCGCTAAGCAACCGGCTGCGGCGCTACGCCAGCGCGCCATTCAATTATGACCCGAAGTTGCGTCTGCGCCTCCAATTGCAACCGGTGGATGTTTACGTGAAACATACGTCGTCCTGGCTCAATCCATTGATCAAAGTATTGGCCGTGTTTTTTGAACCCGCGCGCACTGATCCGGTGTTGCGACGCCAGCTTCACCTCCTCCGATGATGCAAAGAGCGAAGGAACTTTTGCTCAACCCATGGTTCCAGCTCGTCCTGAGCGTGCTCTTTGTGACGACCTCGGAAGTATTCCTTAAACGCGGCGCTATGAAAGCACCGCGCTTGCCGGAAGAAGTGAACTGGACGGGTGTTTCCGCTCTGGCTTCGCCCGACGTCTGGTACGGAATCCTCTTCGTCATTGCCAGTTTTATTAGCTGGCTCTATGTCCTGCGCTTTATTCCGCTCACAATTGCCTTCCCCCTCTCGAACTTTGTTCATGTGCTCGTGCCGTTGAGCTCCTGGTTTTTTCTCAACGAACATATTTCGGTCCAGCGCTGGTGCGGCATCGCGCTCGTTCTGCTCGGCGTTCTTATCGTGGCCAAGCCGGTCGCCCGAATGGAGGAAAAATTGTGACACCAATTTCCGCGCTCCTCATTTTCGTAGCGCTGATTCTCTTTATCCTGGGCCAGCTCTTTCTAAAACACGCGATGGAAGACGATCTGCGGAGCGCGCGGTTCAGGAAAAATTTCGCCATTGGTCTCTCGGCCATGACCGTTTCATTTTTTATTACCCTTGGATTGCTCCAACATTTCGACCTCAGTTATCTCTATCCTTTTCAGGGATTGAGTGTCGTCATCATCAGCCTTCTGGCGGCGGCGATTTTGCGAGAAAAATTAACGCTCCGTCTCTTCTTCGGCGCCGCTTTGATTAGCGCCGGTGTCGTGCTCGTCTCATTGAGTTAACGCCGGCCAGAGGGCCTCGAAAGCCCGGCGATTGATCGCGCGAATCGCATCGATCGAGGGAAAATTGAATTTGGGGTGATCCATTTCCGACGCGAATCGTTGTTTCCGACGCGCATAGGAGGGTGCGGAGTAGGCCCCGCACATGTCTCCGGCCACGATTCGCGCGTGCTGCCGTAAGATCGCCAATCCCCAGTGAACATCCTCGAAATCAAACCTTCCATTTTCCCAGTTGGTCCAGGCAAAGTCCGGCGCCAGACAATCCAGATCGATCGTCACGTAAATGTTCGAGCCGCTCAGGCTGCGGGCGAAGCGTTCAAATTGTTCCCGCCAATTTTCCCGTAAGATCGCTCCGCGCCGTCTCCGCGCGCGCGGCGGCCGATCATCCGCCCATGGGTGGACCACAAGCGTCCCGGCGCGTTCCGCCTTGCGATTCCCGAAAAACTGATGCGGCCACCAACACTCGAAATTTCCGCAGCCCCAAATCGTGGCCTGCCGGACATGCGGCAACTCCAACGCGCGATTAATCCACCCGCCGCAACACCAGCGCGGCGGACGCACATCCCAATCCGGGTGATTGTCGAACGAAACGAGCGTGACCGGTTCGCGCATCGATCGAAGCCACAGTCCGGTCAAATGATGAAAGTCACCTGAGCCGTAGAGGATAAATTTCGCGAGTTGCGGACTGATCTCGCGATAAAATTCCTCGATCGTCCGCGGCGACGTAGAAAAGCGAAGGCTCGGTCCCCATTTCGTCGCATCAATGGTCGGCAAACCGTGCCGGATCTCGTGCCAGGCGGCATCGAGATCAAGGTGAACGGCCGACCTGGCCGGGCCGTTCACGGCTTAAGCCGCGATTGGAAACGCGATTCGCGCGCGCGCGCGATGCGCAAATTTTCTGCGGCCTCAGCGAAATCCGGCTTGAGTTCGAGCGCCTGATCGAATCGCACGATCGCCTGCGAAGTCTGACCTTGCCGCAGAAAGGTTAGTCCAAGTCCATTCATTGCGTCGGCGCGACCTGGCGCTTGCTTGATCACGGTCTCAAATTCGGAACGTGCTGCATCCAAATCACCACGGGCGAGGAGAGCGTTGGCCAGGACGAAGCGCGCTTCGACAAACGTGGGTTCCTTCTCTACCGCCTTGCGCAAATCCGAGATTGCGTCGTCTGATTTTCCTTGCGCCTGCAAATAAAAGCTGCGCCGATAAAGTGCCCGCGGAAAATTTGGATTAATCTCGAGCGCGGCCGCGATTTGCCTGGCTGCTTCCTCACCACGACCCAAACGTTCCAAAGTGTAAGAATAGTCGTAACGCAAGTCGGGGTTTCTCGGATCCAGCGACAGCGCCGCTTCGTATTGCTGGGCAGCAGCCTCAAATTTCGATTGATCTTGCCGCAGCAAAGCCAGGGCATAATGCGCGCGCGCATGTTTCGAATCGAACTTTAGAGTGGCATCAAATTCGCGGGCGGCGGCGTCGAGTTGGCCGCCACGCTGAAGGCTTTGGCCGTACTCGTAATGCTGGCGCGCGCCTAGCGGTAAATCTTGCACTATCCAGGCGGTGCGCTGCAACGCGGGTACTGAACTATGTACTTGCCACATCCACAACGCCCCTAGCGGGACGACGAACGCCGCCACCCATTTCGCGCCGTGCAAGACCCAGCCGCGAAAAATTCCGTGCGGAGAAACTTCGGCCGTGCCGCCGCTAAGCCCCAATGCTTGCCGGGTCGAACTTTCCCGCAC
>QHPM01000095.1 GCA_003219095.1 Verrucomicrobiota bacterium | reverse complement strand
CGACAATATCGCGTCCAGCCATCGCCACGCCGAGCGGACGCAATGTGTGTAGAATGCGGATAGTTCCAGCGTGTGCGGCCAAAACTTCTGGCAGACGCCGATATGCCTGGGGCGCTTCGTCCACATCTCCGCCGCGCAGTTCCACACCGCGGTCTGCCACCCATTTCATCATTTCATCGTGACGCACCAAGCCATCGCGGCGAATCCGCTTCTTCCCCACGCGCTCAAATTTACCTTTGGCCGCTGTGCGCGACATGATCCGACCAGCCCCGTGCACGGTCGAGTACAGCGCCTCGCGTGATTCACCCGTCTCCACTCCTTCGATGATGACCGCATCATCGCCCATACTGCCGCCAACAAAACCGCGTTGGCCGGGAAACGCCGGCGTCGCGCCTTTGCGCACGACCCAGAATTCTTCGCCGTCATGCTTTTCGTGCCAGGCGAAATTATGATGGTTATGCACCTCCTCCACAATCTTCGCGCCAAGAATTTCACGGACGACATGACGCGCCACTGCTTCGCGGCCGGCATAGGCATATTTCCCGGCTAGTCTCATTCCCGTTAGATAATCGGAACCGATCTCCGAGTTCACTGGAACTACTGTGGGGGGCACGTCCATACCATCCTTGCCGCCGGCCGCTTTCAAGAAATGCGTTGCCGTTTTGTGCCCAAGCCCGCGCGATCCGAAATGCACACCTACCCAGACGCGGTCCTGCTCGTCCGCAAAAATATCGACGTAATGATTTCCGCCGCCGACGGTGCCGAGCTGATCCCGCGCCACTTCCTTTAATCCTGCGATAGGCGCGATCACCCAGGCCTCATCTTCGAACAACTCATGATCTACCCGCGTTTTGGCTTTTCGCCCGATCCCGAAGGAAATATCGCGCACGACGTCGTCCATGATGGACTTGATTCTTGGCGCGACCTCGCTCTGCTTGGCGTCGGTTAAAATGGCAAGGTTCCCGCAGGCGATATCGAAGCCAACGCCGGACAACGAAATCTTGTCTTTGTAGGCAACGACACCACCGATCGGTTGCGCATAACCTTTGTGCCCGTCGGCACAAAGCACTCCACGCTCGCCACCGGTCTCGATACAAGTCTCGATCTGGCGCAGCGTCGCCTCATCGTGTTGGCCGAATACTTTCGCTTTCATTATTGCCCTGTCACCCCGAGCGTAATCGAGCGATCCCACTGCGCAACGAAAAGCGTCTATTCATCGGCGGGCAAGATGTCCACCGGCCCACAGCCAAGATAGCGGTGCGACATAGAGTGCGCTCTTGCGGGGCGATCTTCACTTAGGGAATTAACGATTCGCTTAATCTTTTCAAAAGAACTAGGTCGTGATTTAGTCATGTCATGGTCAAGGTCCAGCATCTTTCAGGCGATGAATATGAAGTGAAGGTTGATGGCACTACTCGAACCACTCATCACGTTAGATTGCGAGACGTTGATCGTCAGCGGCTGGGCGGGAAAAGTGTTTCCGCCGGGCAGGTGATCGAGGAGAGTTTTCGCTTTCTGCTGGAGCGAGAACCGAACACCAGCATCCTAAGTAGTTTCGAGCTACCGCTGATTGGAAAGTATTTTCCTCAATACGAGCGAGAAATTCGGGAACGGCTGAAGCAAGGTTAAGCGAATCTGCCGCCGGTGGCAGCGAAAGCTAAATGCCAATAAATCAGCGCTCAAAGCTTTCGGGGCTGGCCGCACACCCAAGATGGTTGCGTTACGACCGGACGCTCGCCAGACCGAGTTAGACGGTGCTGATTAGCTCGTAGAATTTATCGAGATCGACGTTACCTCCGGAAACTACCGCAACGATCGGTCCTTTACCGGCTTTACCACTTAGTGCGGCCGCTACCGATAAGGCGCCGGCGCCTTCCGCGATCACGCGCGTCTTTTCGGCCAATAACCGCATTGCTCGCCTGGTTTCTTCCAAGCTAACGACAATTGAACCATCCGCCACCGGCTGGATCCGTTGCCACATCCGCGGGAAAATACTCTTGCCCCCGGCGCCATCGACAAACGATTGCTTCCACTCCCTGAAGGTCTGCGCCGATTGTTTCGCGAAAGACAACGCGCCCGGCGCCGCCGTTTCCGGCTCTGCGCCCCAAACTTTCACCTCCGGTTTCAGCGCTTTCACTGCGCTACCCAAACCGGTGATCAAACCGCCTCCTCCAATCGCCGCAATCACGGTGACAACGTCGGGCGCGTCCTCCAAAATCTCCAAACCGAGCGTTGCATTACCGGTCACGAAATTCTGATCATCGAATGGATGAACAAATGTTCCTTCTATTCCAGCGAAGGTGCGATCTTCCATCGCCTTCCAAGCATCATCGAATGGCACCGGAATCAATTTCGCGCCGAGTCTGCGCATTCGCTCAACCTTCGATGCCGGCGCCGTCTCTATCACAACGACCGAGCATGGCACGCCGGCCTCGCGCGCCGCATAAGCCACACCTTGCCCGGCGTTCCCGGCGCTAATCGTCCAGACCCCCTGGCGGCGCTCCGATTCCGATAACATGGCCACGGCATTGGCGGCACCCCGCAGCTTGTAAGCATTAATCGGCTGCAAGTTCTCCAATTTGAGGCGGATGTCGGGAAAATCCGAATCCAGCTCGAGACGCACCAAGGGCGTGCGGAGAATCGTGCCCGCGATTCGCTTCCGCGCTTCGCGTATTTCGTGCAGTTCGATCGGGCGGACGGGTTCCAAGATCGCGGACATGGGATGGAGTTTCGGATTCACCTGCA
>QHPM01000094.1 GCA_003219095.1 Verrucomicrobiota bacterium | reverse complement strand
ATTTGGGCGAAAGATTTTTTCCATCTTTCGCGCAATCATTATGACCGTTTTGCCCATGGTGCGTTCGGATTTCTATTGGCGTTTCCGATTTGGGAATTGCTTCTGCGGTGTAGCGGGATCCGGCGAGGCGCATGGAGTTTTGCATTACCAATCGCCATCATTCTCGCAGCCAGCGGCTGCTTTGAAATTATAGAGAGTATCGTTGCGGAAATAGTCGCGCCGGGAAAAGGAGTGCAATGGCTTGGCGGACAGGGTGATGAATGGGACGCCCAGAACGACATGGTGTCGGCGCTCGTCGGTTCGTTGCTGATGATGGGCATCGTCGCGGTGCTGAAGTGGAAAAGAAGTGGCCTCCCACTCTCTCCCGTGGGCGGAGACGCACGCGCATACGCCAGTCCGGCTCGGACCGGCAGTGAGGGTAGAGCAGTGGGTTTGGGAGAGGCGGATGCAGAGCGAAACACATTCGCTCATTCGACTGGACGGGATATCGGGAAGCATTTCCTGCCCATTGCCGTCGCCTGTTACGTCGCGTTCTGGATCGCACTCGCGATCCATCCGCTCGATCGCGGCGATTGGTTGCTCGAAAACCTTTTGATCTTCATCAGCGTCACCGTGCTTGCACTTACCTATCGCAAATTTCGGTTCTCCAATTTTTCCTACGCGCTCATTCTCATCTTCCTGGCTTTTCACACCACTGGTGCGCATTACACCTACGCGAAGGTTCCGGCTGGTTTCTGGTTGCAGAATTGGCTGCACTTGAACCGGAATCATTACGACCGCGTCATTCATTTCAGCTTTGGCTTTCTCCTGCTTTATCCGATGCGCGAACTGCTGGTGCGTTCCGTTGCCCATGCGCGCAAACAATGGGCGACCTGGCTGGCGGTGGCCGCGCTCGCGGCCTTGAGCAGCTTTTTCGAGATCATCGAAGCGGTTATCGCGCAAATTGTCGCCCCCGATCTGGGCGCCGCTTATCTTGGGACGCAAGGTGATATTTGGGACGCGCAGAAGGATATGGCTGCGGCGTTTGTTGGCGCACTGATAGCCGCCCTTGCCTTAACGGCCGCTAGAACGCGAGGAAAAATCGACAGTCAATAACCACGGGGACGAATCGAGCCTTATTTCGATTCCGCGCTGGTAGACAGAATCAAACAATTTCGCGTTTGCATGTGCAACGGCTGATTGTCAGCTCTTTCGCGCCAGAATGGTCAGGCGACACCCCGGTTGACTGAAAACTTGACTTACACTGGACTGAAGCGGCAGCGTCCAACGAAGCAGCTTGACCAATAACTTGACTTATGCTTGACTAAAGCGACGTGAGCTACGAGCCTCTTTACTCCATTACCCCAGCGCTTCTCTCGCAGGTCGAGCAGGTTGCGGCCTTGCGCGAGCGGATTTTGGCGGCGGCGGTGCAGGTGCCCTGGATCCCGGCACTCCAGAAAGATACTCGGATCCGCAATGCGCATTGTTCGACCGCGATCGAAGGCAATCCGCTTACACTCGAACAGGTGCGCGCCATTGAAGAGGGGCGGGAGATTCCGGCGACGGGACCGCGCTCGCGTCGGGAAGTAGCGAATTATTTCGCCGGGTTGCGTTTTGTGGAGAAAAATGCCCAACGCAGTGCCGTCACGCATGAAGAAGTGTTGAAGTTACACCGGATCATGGCCGGCGGCGTGATGGATCAGGGCATGGCGGGCCGGTATAGGAAGATCCGCGTGCGGGTGGGCGACTACGTCGCCCCGCCGCCCGAGAAGGTGCAACTGATGATGTCTGATCTGCTGGCATGGTGGAACAAACGTGCGGCAAGGATTTCGTCGATCCTCAGTTCAGCTGTTTTGCATCATCGTTTTGAAGTGATTCATCCATTCGCCGACGGAAATGGACGCGCTGGTCGCATGCTCAGTCTGTGGGAACTGTACCGGCGCGGTTTTGATAATCATCATATCTTTTCGATCGATGAATTCTATTGGGAGAATCGTCCGCGCTATTACGCGGCACTCGACAAAGTGCGAAAGAAAAAAGACGATCTCACCAGCTGGCTCGAATACAGCGCCGAAGGGTTGCGCTTGACTCTCGAACGCGTCTGGACACGCATCCAAAAACTATCTGCTCATGCCGGTAAAACGAAGCTGGTCTTGCGACCGAAACAAGAACAACTGCTTCATTTGCTGCGCGAACAGAAAGCGCTGACGCCTCGTGAAATTTGGGATGGAATTGGCGTCTCGAAACAGGGCGCACTTGACTTGTTGGGACCGCTGCTCAAAGCCGGACTGGTGCGGCGTATCGGAACGAGAAAGACGGGCCGCTACGTCTTGACCTGAGCGCCCGCAAAAG
>QHPM01000307.1:4333-12003 GCA_003219095.1 Verrucomicrobiota bacterium | reverse complement strand
CTTTCGCCGCCTTTTTCCACAACTTCGAGCTCGACCAACGCGTGCTAGTCTTCGCACTGCTTATTACGCTACTCACCGGTGTCATATTTGGATTACTCCCTGCACTGAAAGGCGCCGGCGCAGATGAGCTGATGCCGCGTATTAAAGAGGGCGACCAACGCACTGGCGGCACCCTATCCGGCCGGCGCTGGTTCAATGCATTGATTGTGACCGAGATCGCCATCGCGCTGACGCTACTCGTTTGCGGCGGACTGATGGTGCGAAGTTTCCAGCGTCTGCAACATGTCGACCTTGGATTTAAGCCGGACAATCTTTTGACCGCGAAAATGATTCTACCGGCTTCGAAATATACGGAGTATCGCCAGCGCGTCGCCTTTGTCGAACAACTCCTCGATCGCGTCGCGAATTTGCCGGGCGTGGTATCGGCCGGCACGAGCACGAATATTCCGCTGGAGCGCGAGATCGCATTCGATGCTGTTTTTGAGGTTGAAGGCCGCCCGCCGCCGAATCCAAATGACGTTCCAATCACGTCGCATCGCATCGTTAGTCCCGATTATTTAAAAACCCTGGGGGTTACCTTGATCAAGGGAAGATTGCTTAACCAAAATGACCGCGCCGAAAGTCTGCCCGTTGTTGTGGTCAGTCAGGAACTCGCTCGCCAGGCCTGGCCAGGAGAAGATGCGATCGGCAAACCAGTGCGACGCGTTCGGGCTGGTCAGACCTTTCCATGGATGACGGTGGTCGGTGTCGTAAGAAATGTAAAAGAAGATTTGTTCAATTATCGAATCAATCGCCCGGTTTGGTACGTGCCCTATGCGCAGGTCGAAAACAATTTTCCGCTCAATCTCGTCGTGCGCGCGAGTGCCGATCCCACATCCTTAATTGGGGCGGTCCGCGACATTATTCGCAGCGTCGATCCCGATCAGCCAATCTCAAACGTCATGACGATGAACGCGAATCTCAGTGGCGTTCTCGTTACCGAACGTTTCGGCGCGGTTTTGATGGGAACGCTCGCGGTGACGGGATTATTGCTCGCAGCCATCGGGCTCTACGGCGTCATGGCCTATTCAGTGAGCCATCGGACGGGTGAAATCGGTTTGCGTGTGGCGCTTGGCGCACAACCGAAACATATCCTTGAATTGATTATGGGCCACGGCATGAAGCTGACTTTGCTAGGCGTGGCCATTGGATTGCTTCTAGCCTGGTGCACAACACGGACGCTGGTTAGTTTGCTTTTCGAGTTAAGCGCAACAGACGTTGCTACGTTCAGCGCGATTTCTCTTCTTCTTGGGCTGACCGGCTTACTTGCTTGTTATTTGCCGGCACGGGCTGCCATGCGGCTGAACCCAGTGGAGGCCCTCCGTTACGAATGAGGAACTACGATGCTAAATGATCTGCGATTTGCTTTCCGTTTGCTGTTGAAGAACCCGGCCTTCACCGCCGTGGCCGTCGTCGCAATTGCCCTTGGCATCGGCGCCAACACTGCCGTCCTAAGTCTCGTTAATGCGCTCCTCATTCGGCCGCTGCCGTATCGCGCTCCGGCCCGCATCGTTTTGATGCTGGAGCACTTTCGCGCGCAACATCTCGACGCCATTCCCGTTTCCGCGCCGGAATTCGTCGATTATCAAACGAACTGCCGTAGTTTCGACGAGATGGCGGTGTTTCAGCCAGGCACATTCAACGTTTCTGGCGGTGATCGTCCCGAACGCATTTTCGGCGCGGTCGGTTCAGCCGAACTTTTTAACGTTCTCGGCGTAGCGCCGATTCGCGGACGCGTCTTCGAGCCCCCCGATTGCACGGCTGGACACGACGACGTGCTGATCATCAGCGAACGATTGTGGAAGCGCCGGTTCAATGCCGATCCGCAAATTATCGGCAGTAAGATTGTCGCAAACGGTCGCGGCTTCACCATCGTCGGCGTGATGCCGGCGAGTTTCGAATTTCCGATTCCACTTTTTGGAATTCAAGGTGCGCAGTTTGGCGAACGAGCCGATGTCTGGCAGCCGCTGGCTTTCACCGCACAGGAATTGAAAATTCGTTACTCGCGCGGCTACGCCATCGTCGCGCGTCTTGCTCAAGGGGTTTCCGCAAAGCAAGCGCAGGCCGAGCTTGATACCGTGACGGCAGCGATGCGTAGGAATTATCCGGACAATTATCCGAAGGACGACAGCTTCGGAATCACCGCCTTTCCGCTTAACCAAGTCGTGCTTGGGCCAATGAAACCGTTGCTGCTGATTTTGCTGGCCGCCGTTTTTTTGGTGCTCCTGATCGCGTGCGCCAATCTGACCACGATGATGCTGGCGCGCGCTGCCTCACGAGAGCGCGAGATGGGGATTCGCGTTGCTCTGGGCGCGGGGCGCTGGCGTTTGCTTCGCCAGGTGCTGGTCGAAAGCATTTTTCTCTCCCTTTGCGGCGGGATCGCCGGAGTTCTCCTTGGGATCTGGGGACTCGATCTGCTCAAACGCATCGGCACGCAAACCGTCCCGCGTCTGAGTGAAGTCAATCTCGATTGGCATGTTTTGATCGCAACTTTCGTCATCGCGGTCGGGACCGGCATTGTTTTCGGTTTGGTTCCAGGATTGGTTAGCGGCGATCCGAACCTGACCGAAACGCTGAAGGAAGGCGGCCGTGGTTTGAGCTCAGGTCCGCGCCGCAATCATTTGCGACAGGCACTTGTCATCGCCGAAGTGGCGCTCGCGCTTGTCCTGCTCACCAGTGCCGGCCTTTTAATCAAGAGCTTTGTTCAACTGCAAAATGTGGATGCCGGGTTTAATCCGCAAAACGTGCTTACGATGGAGATTTCGCTGCCGGCGCTGACCTATAGTGACAATGCGACTCGGGCGCGTTTTTATAACGAAGCACAGAAACGAATCGCCTCTATCCCCGGAATCAAAAAGGCCGGTTTCACTAACATTCTGCCGATGAGCGGAACGAACAGCGATTCTTCCTTCAACATTGAAGGCCGCATGTCCGACGACAAAAACCCGAGTCCAGACGAAGAATTCCGGCAGGTTTCGCCTGGATTTTTCGAGGCGATGGAAATTTCACTGCTTCGCGGCCGGCCATTCAGCGAATCGGACAATGCCGATGCGCCACCGGTTACGATCATCAACGCCGCTTTGGCGAAACGTTATTGGCCGAACGAAGACGCCATTGGAAAACGAATCAATGTTGGCGCGTCGGCCGCAAAGGAAAAGTGGGCGACGATCATCGGCATCGTCGGAAACGTGCGGCATCGCGGTTTGGATTACGATCCGTTGCCGGAGTATTACATGCCAATAACGCAAACGCCGAACAGCCAGGCTGTTTTGGTCGTGCGCAGCTCGCAAGATGCGGCCAGTTTGATTTCCGCAATTCGCACTGCGCTGCGTGAGATCGATCCGGCCCAGCCAATCGCACATGTTCGTACCCTTGAGCAAGTAGTCGCCGACTCGGTGGCGCCGCGGCGGCTCTCCATTTGGCTCCTGGGACTGTTCGCCGCGATTGCGCTCTCATTGGCCTCCATCGGGATTTATGGAGTCATGTCGTTCCTGGTCGTGCAACGAACCCACGAGCTCGGTGTGCGCATGGCCCTGGGCGCACAACGGCGCGATATTCTGCGCCTGGTCGTCGGTCACGCGGCCAAATTAATTTTGACGGGCACGCTCATCGGTCTGGCATTTGCATTCGCGACGACGCACTTGCTCGCTGCAATGCTCTATCACGTTAGCCCACATGATCTGACCACGTTTGCCTTCGTAACCGTCGTGCTCGGCGCGATTGCCTTAGTCGCCAGCTACATTCCGACCTCTCGTGTCATTCGGACTGATCCCATGCTCGCACTCGCCCACACCACATGATCCGGCTGCACAACATCGAACGATCCTATCCGCTCGGCCGCGGGCAAATATTTTACGTCTTGCGCGACATCGATCTTGATATTGCCACCGGCGATTTTGTTTCCGTGATGGGCCCGTCGGGCGCGGGCAAATCGACGCTTCTGCACATTCTCGGCATGCACGATCACGGGTGGACCGGCGAATATTTTTTCGATGAGGCCGCGGTGCATCACTTGAAATCGAAAGAGCGCGCCAGTTTGCGAAACGAGCAGGTCGGATTCGTTTTCCAACAATATCATCTGCTGGACGATCTGACCGTTTACGAGAACCTCGATATTCCACTCTCGTATCGACATTATAGTAAGAGCGAACGCGCTGCGCTCGTGGCCGACGCGCTCGACCGTTTTCAGATCGTCGGCAAAAAAGATTTGTATCCGCGGCAACTCTCCGGCGGCCAGCAGCAACTCGTCGGGGTAGCCCGCGCCATTATCGCCTCGCCCAAACTTCTGCTCGCGGACGAACCAACTGGCAATCTGCACTCGAGCCAGGGCGAGGAAATCATGGAGCTATTTCGCAAGTTAAATGAAGAAGGAGTGACGATCGTCCAGGTCACGCATTCGGAGAAAAATGCGTCCTACGGGAAACGAATCGTGCAATTGCGCGACGGGTGGATCGTCTGAAGCAAGGAACATGATCGCCGACTTCAAATTCGCTCTGCGGATGCTGGCAAAAACGCCCGGACTTGCCATCATTGCTGTTCTCACCCTTGCTCTCGGCATCGGCGCAAACAGCGCCATTTTCAGCGTGGTCGATGCCGTCTTGTTGCGGCCACTGCCCTTTCCGCAGGCCGATCAGCTCGTTTCCGTGTGGGGCCAAGTCAAACACGAAGGGGACGATCTGCAAACCGATTCATACCCGAACTACGCTGATTTTCGCGACCAATCACAGACGCTCGAAAGTCTCACCGCTTCCACGCGTGCGGGCGGGATTTTGAGCGGCAACGAAGAAGCGCGCGAGCTGCGCGGACTCGCGGTCACATCCGATATTTTTCCAGTTCTCGGTGTCAAACCCGCTCTTGGCCGCCCCTTCACCCGCGAAGACGACAATCCGGTGCCGCGGGTGGTGGTGTTGAGCCACTCGGCCTGGAAGCGCTTCTTCAATGGCGATCCGGGAATCATCGGCAAACAAATCACCCTTTCATTGCGTTCTTATACAGTCATCGGCGTCATGCCGGCGGGATTCCAATATCCGGTCGAAGGAGAGAAGCCAGAGTATTACATGCCGCTGCATCCGTTGGTGAAGGACAACATCCCGCGGCGCGACAGTCATTTTCTACGTTTGGTTGGCCGGTTGAAGCCGGGCGTCACGCCGCACCAAGCCGAGCTGGAGCTGAATGCGATCGGCGTACGTTTGGCGGAGCAATTCCCGGACTCGAACACCGGACGGGTCGAGAAGGTATTTCCATTACATCGAGATATAGTCGGCAATGTCCGCCCGGCGCTTCTCGTCCTGCTCGGCGCCGTCACGCTGGTGCTTTTGATCGCGTGCGCCAACGTCGCCAATCTCCTGCTCGCGCGCGCGACCGCGCGTCAGCGCGAGATCGCCATTCGCACGGCCCTTGGCGCAAGTCGGATCAGGATCGTGCGTCAACTGTTAGCCGAAGGTTTCGTTCTCGCCCTGATCGGTGCGATGTGCGGGTTGTTTGTGGCGTGGTGGGGCGTCGATCTCGTGCGCATGTTGGGGCCGCAAGGTCTCCCGCGGCTGAATGACATCGGCATCAACATTTCAGTCTGCCTGTTTACTCTCGGGGTTGCAGTCGCCAGCACGTTGTTTTTTGCGCTCCTCCCGGCGTTGCAGGTCACGAAACCGAACGTGAATGAATCATTGCAGGAAGGCAGCCGCGGCGGTGTTAGCGCGCAGTCTCATCATCTACGTAATCTGCTCGTGATTTCCCAAGTGGCGCTTTCCTTGCTTCTGCTCGCCAGCGCAGGGCTGTTGATCAAGAGCTTCGCCAATTTGCGCGCGACCAAACCCGGCTTCGATCCATCACGCGTCACCACTCTTGCGCTGGCTCTGCCAAAAGCGAGATACCCGGATGAGGAACAGCATCGTCGGTTCTTTAGTGAGATCGTTCCGAAACTGGCCGCTTTGCCCGGTGTGGAATCGGCCGGCGCCGCGATGCCGTTGCCATTTTCCGGAAATGACAGCGCCCTGACCTTCGTCATTGCCGGGCAACCGCCGATTCCGAGAGGGAACCACCCGTGGGCCTCGAATTTAATAGTGCTACCAGATTATTTTCGCACCATGCGCATTCCGCTTTTGCTCGGCCGCAATATCAATGACCGCGATACGAAAGATTCGCCTCCGGTCGTAATCGTGAACGAAATATTCGCCCGTAAATTTCTTGGCGGCGCCGACAAGGCCCTTGGCCAGCATGTAATTCTCGATAGCAGCCAAGGCGAAAAAGAGCGGCCGGCGATGGAAGTCATCGGTGTCGTCGGCAGTTCGCACCATGAATCGCTGGCGCAGGAAATGATCCCGGAGTTTTACCTGCCGGCGACACAGCAGCCGGAGCGGCGGATGGACATTGTTGTGCGCACGAGCGCAGCGCAATTGAGCGGCTTGGATGCATCGATTCGCAAGATCGTGCATGACTTCGACAAAGACATTTTCGTGCCCCGCCTCCAGCCGATGGAAATCTTGCTCTCGGCTTCGCTCGCTCAACCGCGTTTCAACATGCTGCTTTTGGGAACGTTCGCCGGGGCGGCAATGATCCTGGCCGCGATCGGAATTTACGGCGTGATCGCTTACAGCGTCGCGCAACGGACCAGGGAAATCGGAATCCGCATGGCGCTCGGTGCACAGCGAAGAGACATGCTGCAAATGATTTTGCGGCAAAGTCTCATGGTCGTCGCGATTGGTTTGGCTGTCGGCCTGTTCGCCGCACTCGCCTTGACACAATTGATGTCAAGCCTGCTTTACGGCGTGAGCGCACACGACTTTTCCATTTATGCGCTCGTAATTTTTGTCCTTACCGCCGCTGCCTTGCTCGCGAGTTATGTGCCGGCGCGGCGTGCCATGAATGTCGATCCGATGGTGGCATTATGTTATGAATAAAATTGCGCTGGCCATCGGCTTCGCATTCTTCAGTCCGCTCGTTGCGAGTTCGCTTCCTGCCGGCGACAGTCGAAATTTACGGGAGCGATAGTCGCGAAGTAAAAATCGTCGCGACCAAAAAAGCGTTTTCACTGGAGCGCTTAAACGCCATCGCCATTCGCGTCGATGCGCGGCACGATGCCGTAAGTATTGAAACCACGCCGCCACCGCCGCGGCGTCACCACTTTTCAGATCGCTCCGGAACGGTGGAATACATCATCAACGTGCCACAAACGGCGCGGATTACGCGCGTGGAATTGCCGCATGGCGAGCTCGTGATTGATGGAATGCGTGGCCCTTCCATCGCCGCCAATCTCGGCAGCGGTCAGCTGGTGACCCACAATTGTTTTTGCGATCAAACCATTCGTCTCAACCAGGGTGGGCTCAACGTCTCCTTCGATTGGCTGGAAGAACGCCCCATCGCGGTCGAGGCCGTAATCGAGGATGGAAACGTCCTGGCCCGTATTCCGACGGACGCGACTTTTCAATTGCGCGCCCTCGCGAAGCAAGGGCATGTCTCGAGCGATTTTAGTCCGATGGAAAGTCGCAAACGCGGTGATGTTTCAGAAATCAACGAAGTGATCGGCGACGCTCCGGCCACAAAGCTGAGCTTTCGCGCCGACGAAGGAAATATCCACATTTCGGAGGTGATTTGGTGATCTGGCGCGATCTTCGTTATGCGATCCGGACCTTAAT
>QHPM01000307.1:0-4309 GCA_003219095.1 Verrucomicrobiota bacterium | reverse complement strand
ATCGGGTGGTGCAAGTCTTCACTACTGATACTCATTTCGCCGGACGCTCGGCGAATTCCTATCTCAATTTTCTCGACTACCAAAAGCAGAACACAGTTTTCAGTGGAATGGCTGCCTACAGCTTTGCCGGCGTCGGAATGACGCGGGGCGGCGAAACTTCCAATGTGCTCGGGCAATTGGTCAGCGGAAATTATTTCGACTTGCTCGAGCTGCGCCCGTTTCTCGGTCGCGGATTTTTGCCGGAGGAAGACACCGCGCCCAACGGACACCCCGTGGCCGTTCTTGGTTACAAGTTTTGGAAAAAACTCGGGGGCGACCGCAACATCATTGGCAACACAATTACCCTAAACGGTCGCGCCTTCACCGTTGTCGGGGTGGCGCCGCCGGGGTTTACTGGCGTCGATATCGGGGTCGCGCCGGAAGTTTGGATGCCACTGGCGATGCATGGATGGATCCGGCCTTCCGGTGATGAATGGTTTGAGAATCGGCGCGCCCTTTTTTTGAGCCTTCTCGGGCGCGTGAAACCCAGCGTTTCGATTTCGGCCGCGCAGGTACAAATGCAAACCGTCGCGCATCAACTCGAACAGGCTTATCCGGATGTGAACAAGGAGCGCTCGGTTATTTTGGTTCCGGCGGAAAAGGCGAAATCGCAGGGAATCGGAGGACCGGGGAACGAAAACGCCACGCAGGATATTTCACTGCTCCTTCTCGTTGCCGCCGCTAGCATTTTGCTGATTGCGTGTGCCAACGTCGCAAATCTGCTGCTAGCGCGCGGCACTACGCGACAGCGTGAGATGGCGATTCGTCTGGCCCTTGGTGCCGGTCGCGGTCGAGTAATCCGCCAATTACTCACCGAGAGTCTTTTGTGCCAGCTACACCTGTCCCGCTTTCGCTCGATCCACAGTCGGACTTCCGGGTGGTAATTATCGCTGTGTTGCTCGCGCTTTTAAGCGGTGTCATTTTCGGCCTGGCCCCGGCATTGCAGACTACTCGCCGGGATTTGACCCAAGGTTTGCACGAACGCGCCGTCGCTGCAGGAGGCGGCGGCATTCATCGCTGGAACTTGCGTAATCTTCTCGTTATTGCACAGATTGCAGTTTCGCTTTTGCTTCTTATCGGGTCGGCGTTGTTTTTGAAATCATTTCATAGCGCGCAACAAATCGATCCGGGATTTCGCACCGAAAATCTAGTCATCGTTAGTATCGATCCCGCCCTGGCCGGTTACGATCAAAAGCGTGGCGGCCAGATCGCTCGCGACCTTGTCGAGCAGGTGCGGCGCGATCCCCAGGTGCGCGGCGCCGATCTCGGCCAGTTCGTGCCGCTTGGTTTCGGTGGTGAAGGCCGAACCATCGTGGCGGAAGGTCGCGACGAAAACGCGGAGAGCAATCGTAAGATTGCCAACATCAGCGCCGTCACTTCAGGTTATTTTGAAACTATGCGCGTTCCGATCTTGCGGGGGCGCAATTTCACCGAGCACGACGGAAGCGAAAACTCCGCCAGGGTCGCGATCATCAGCGAAACGATGGCGAAGACATTTTGGCCGGGCCAAAATGCGATTGGGCGTCGTTTTCGCTATTACAACCGGGAGGGTTCCTTCGAAGTCATCGGCCTCGCCCGCGACGTCAAAGCGATCACCCTTGGCGAAACCCCGGTGCCGATGTTGTACACGCCATTTCGCGACTTGCCGGATGGCGGCATCACAATTTTCGTCCACACCTCCGGCGCGCCCGGACCCGTGCTGGCCGAAGTTCATCGCATCGTCCGCAACATCGATAATCACATTTCCATCACCTACGAAAAAACCGTCGCCCAACATCTTGCCTTCGCTCTTTGGCCCTCCTGGATGGGCGCGATTCTGCTCGGTAGCTTGGGGTTGCTCGCCCTCATCCTCGCATCGGTCGGCGTTTATGGCGTGATGGCGTATTCGGTCAGTCAGCGGACGCGCGAGCTTGGGATTCGCATGGCGCTGGGCGCGCAAAGCAGTCAAGTTCTTCAGTTGGTTTTGCGTCAGGGAATGTTGCTGGCCGCCATCGGTTTGGTTCTAGGCTTGCTCACCGCCTTCGGCTCTACCCGACTGGCCAGCACCCTTCTTTATGGAGTGAATCCGAGCGATCCGATGATCTTCATCGGGGTTACCCTGTTGCTCGCGGCCGCGGCCTTTGCCGCCTGTTATTTCCCGGCGCGACGCGCCTTAAAAATCGATCCCGTCATCGCCCTGCGCTTCGAGTAATCGATGGAAAACGTAGCGGCGACGCTCTCGTCGTCGGAAGTGTCCGAGGCGCCCTCCCCGCGACGCTTATTTGGACGGCTCGGCAATTCAATGAATACCCCGGCGACCGCTCTCCAAAACTCGACGGCTTAAAGCCGTCAAGTTCTCGCCGGCCCTCCTGCCGCGAGGGCGGAAGCACTACGACGCCGAGGGAAGAAGGCACACAGGAGCTCGCCCTCCAAATTTTTGCGCGATCGTTTCGACAAAATAGTCGTCCTTTCACAGGAAAAAGTTACTTGGCGAAAACGTGAAGTTGCGCCAGATGCTTAAATCAAGAATCAGAAATCGAAAATTAAACCATGCCGTCATTCGACATCGTCTCGGAAGTAGACAAACAGGAAATCGACAATGCGCTCAATCAAGCGCGCAAAGAACTGGCGACTCGATTCGATTTTAAAGGGAGCGCGGCCGAGATCGCCTACGAGAAAGACAAAATCACTCTTACGGCCGAAGACGGTAATCGATTACGCGGATTGCGGGAGATTGTCATCGGCAAATTATCCAAACGTGGCGTTGATCTACGCAACATCGAGCAAGTGGAACCGGATATCTCGCCACTGGGTCACGCGCGGCAGGAACTGAAGATTCAGCAGGGATTGGAAGGCGAGAAGGCGAAGGAGATTATCAAGGCGATTAAAGAAGCCGGTCTCAAGGTGCAGAGTGCGCTGCAAGACCAACAAATTCGGGTGACTGGGAAAAAGAAGGACGAATTGCAAAGTGTCATTCAGTTCGTGCGCGGCCACGATTTTAAAATCGCGACCAACTTCAAAAACTTCCGCGACTAGAATCTGATCTCTGTTCTCCGATCTCTGACCTCTGAACTACCCGCCTTGCACCGGCGGCATGATCGCGATCACGTCGCCCTCGTTTAAGACATGATTGCGATCGACGAATTCGACGCCGACTCCAAAGAGCATGCTCTTTTCGAAATCCCGCAGCTTCGGATAACTTCCTTTTAACTGTTCGAAAAGATCATTCACGGTCGCATTCTTTGGTAAGGACCGTTCGAACGCGGACGCACCGACGATCTCCTTCACTCGCGAATAAAATTCCGCCCGCACTTTCATGATGCGGCCAGCTCCTTTTTCAACACGCCAATGCAGGGAAGATTGCGATACCGCTCGCCATAATCGAGGCCATAGCCCACCACAAATTCGTCGGCAATGTCGAATCCGACATAATCCGCTTCCGTCGGCCGCCCCCGCTCTTTTATTTTCCGAAGCAAAACGCAAACGCGGATACTTTGCGGCGACGCGGTCTGTAATTTTTCGCGAATGGCATTGATGGTTGTGCCGCTGTCGAGAATATCATCGAGCAGCAGAATGTGCCGGCCGGCCACGTCAGGCTGCGCAATTTGCCGAAAGATTACTTCGCCGCTGGTTTGCAATCCGCCGTGGTAACTCGCCACGCTCAGGCAGTCGAGGCGCAGCGGCAGCGGAATGCGCCGCAGCAAATCAGCCATGAAAATCAAACTGCCGTTGAGAATCGCGATCACCGTTAGCTCCCGATCGCGGTAGTCCGTCGAAATTTGCGCTGCAATTTGATCGAGTCGGCGCAGGATCGTCGCTTGATCAAACAGGACTCGATCGAGATCAGCCTGCATCCCGCAACTTCCTGTCATCCCGAGCGAAGTCGAGGGATCCTTCAGTTACGCTGTATTGAGTCGAACGCATCTTTCTGGATGGGAATGACGAAGCGCGAAACAATGACGAAATCCGAATGACGAAAAATACTGCCACGTGTTCGTCATTAGATCATTCGAGCTTCCTTCGTCATTCGACATTCGTGCTTCGTCATTTCCTTACCGCAGCTTCGTCGCTCCAATAGTTAGGAGAACGCCTCCGAGTGTCGCAGCGGGATCTCTCGACTGCACTCGGGATGAAGATAATGATTAAGGCATGCGAATTGAGAACAAGAATTTCACCGTCGCGACAACAGGAAAAGGAACCTACGAGATTACCGACAAGATCGAAGCGCTTGTACGGGAGAGCAGTATTGAAAATGGCGTTGTTACAGTTTTCGCGCAGCACACTAGTTGCA
>QHPM01000093.1 GCA_003219095.1 Verrucomicrobiota bacterium | reverse complement strand
AAAAATTGGATCAATGCCCTGCAGGAGCGCGAAATTGCCGCCACCGGAATCAAATCGCTGAAAGTCCGTTTCAATTCCGTTTTCGGTTATTTCATTGAAATCACGAAATCGAATCTGGCGAACGTGCCGGCACATTACACCCGCAAGCAAACCACGGTCGGCGGGGAACGCTTTATTACGCCGGAGTTAAAGGAAATGGAGGCGAAAATTCTGGGCGCAGACGAGCGCGCGAGAAATTTGGAGTATTCGCTTTTCCAAAAATTACGGGAGGAAACACTAACGGAACTTGGACCGTTGCAAAAAACAGCGGGCGCGATCGCGACCCTGGATGCGATCTGTTCCCTGGCGGAGACAGCGCGGTTGTTCCATTACTGCCGGCCACAATTGAATCAATCGTGCCGGCTAACAATTTGCGACGGCCGGCATCCGGTGCTCGATCAAAATCTGGTGGAAGAGAAATTCGTTCCTAACGATACCGAGCTCGATGGGGAAAAATTGCGGCTCGCCATTATTACCGGGCCGAACATGGCTGGGAAATCGACCTACATCCGCCAGGTCGCGCTCATCGTCCTGATGGCGCAAATGGGAAGTTTCGTGCCGGCGACAAGCGCCGAGATTGGTCTGGTCGATCGCATTTTCACGCGGGTGGGCGCGAGCGACGATCTGTCGCGCGGGCAATCCACTTTCATGGTGGAGATGAACGAGACCGCGAACATCGTCAATAATGCGACGGAGCGCAGCCTCATTATCCTCGATGAAATCGGACGCGGAACTTCCACATTTGATGGCCTGTCGATCGCGTGGAGCGTGGCGGAATTTTTGCACGACAAGATCAAGGCGCGGACCCTTTTCGCGACCCATTATCACGAACTGACCAAGCTGGCGGTGGAACGCAAAGGGGTAGTGAATTTCAACGTGGCGGTGCGGGAATGGAACGAGCAGATTATTTTTTTGCGCAAGATCGTACCGGGCGGTGCGGACAAGAGCTACGGAATTCAGGTGGCGCGGCTAGCCGGTCTGCCCAAGGAAATTTTGGAGCGAGCAAAAGATATATTGTCACATTTGGAAAATCCGAATGGCGCAGTAGCACACGGCAAATCCAAGAGAAAAAGGTCGGCAAAGAGCATGCCGCAATCGCAAAAGCCGCAGCTGGACCTGCTCTAGATTTAGCCGAATAGAACGGGTGGCGTCGTTCAATGAGCATGCTTTTTCAGCAATTTCTCAGAGTTAACATTTGAGTGTTGCACCTGCAACTTTCAAGTGTTAACTCGGGTGGTAACTGCAATTGCATTCTGATATGGGACCGAAGACTGAAGAACTGCTAAATTTGTTGTTGTGGTCGGCCGAGATGCTGGTCAATCCAAGCTGGCGGAAGCTGTTTGAGTCCTACGAAGGCTGGGCTTATCGGAATGGACTCCTGGTCCAGATGGGGCGGCTCGAGCAGCGCAAGTGGGTAACGCGAAAATCCAGAGAACGCAGCGATCGGACATATCGATTATCGGCGCAGGGACGTTTGCACGCCTTGGGCGGGCGAGATCCAGAGGAGCGTTGGGCGCGTGCCTGGGATGGCCGCTGGCGTCTGGTGATTTTTGATATTCCAAGCGGACAAAACGCCGAGCGAGAATGGTTGCGGCGCTATCTCCGCGGCAGAGGTTTCGGTTGTTTGCAGAATAGCGTCTGGATCACGCCGGATCCGATGGAGGACGGTCGGCGCACACTTGCCAGAGGCGCAATTAACGTGGAATCGCTCGTTCTCCTGGAGGCGCGCGCGTGCGCCGGTGAGTCGGATGAAGAACTCGTTGCGGGTGCTTGGAATTTTGATCGTATCAACGAGCGCTATTTGCGATATCTGAAGATTCTGCGCGCGGGGCCGGGGCGAAATCCTAAAAATGAGGCCGCAGCAAAAAGATTTTTCCAATGGATGTCGGAGGAACGCGAAGCATGGCTCAACGCCGTAACAATAGACCCGCTTTTGCCGGCGCGGGTTCTGCCGGACAATTATCTTGGTCAGAAGGCGTGGCGGCGACGCCTGCAAGTAATGGGAGATAGGGCGCGGCG
>QHPM01000092.1 GCA_003219095.1 Verrucomicrobiota bacterium | reverse complement strand
GCGGCATCTGCTTTTTTGGGTCTACTTCTTTTCCATTCCATGCCATCGAGCTTGGCCGATCTTCCACCGCTGAAATATCAACAACCGTGAGCTGGAGCGCTTGTCCCACTTGTTGCGCCGCCAATCCGATTCCGTTCGCCCCGCGCATCGTTTCTAGCATATCGTCAGCGAGCTGACGGATCGCATCGTCGACTTCCGCCACCCGTTTTCCTTTCGCCCGCAACGCCGGATCGCCGTACTTCCGAATGGCCAATTTCATTTTTACTCGCGAGTGAACGCCGGAAGATTTCGAACGCCTGCTAGCTTCAGCGCGTCCATAACTTTGACGATCATTCCAAACGACGCCTTCTTGTCTGCCTGCAGGGCGAGCGATGCCTTTTGCGTCGATGAAAGGTTCCGGATTGCGCGCTCGAGATCGTCCACCTCGATCGGCTGGCCATCCAGTTTCACCGCGTCGGTTTCATCTACCGTGACGATGGCGTGCTCCAGCTCTGCGGGCGCTTTCGTTGCCGTTTTCGATTCCGGTAAATTGATCTGCACTTCTGGCTGATCCTTTTTAAATGTGGTCGAGACCACGAAAAAGATGAGGAGGATAGTGAGGATATCGACCAGCGAAACAATAATGATCGATGGCGCGCGTCGCTTCCGAACAGCGAAATTCATCTCATCCCGGCGAGGGCGTCAACACCTGGGTTCGCGTGCTCATCCGCACCGGCGGGGGAACGTCCTGCACGCCCCGGCCGAAATAACATTTCGCAATTAATTCCACCACCAGCGTTTCCATTTCCACCGACATTACCTCAACCTTTTTCGAAAAGTAACTGAAGGCGACCAGCGTTGGCACCGCAATGGACAAACCAAAGACCGTCGCATTCAACGCTTCCGCGATACCGAGCGCAATTTGCCGCGTGTCCGACGCGCCTGAACTCAATCCCAGGTGCGAGAAAACGTGGACCAATCCTGAAACGGCGCCGATCAGACCCAATAACGGCGCGATACCGACGATCACTTCCAGCACGATCAGGCCCTTTTCCAAGATCACCATCTCGTGACGGGCGCGTGTTTGCACCGCCTCGACATTCTCGGAACGGGGTGAGCGTAGATGCTGCAGCGCAACCCGCACGATTCGCGCGAGGGAAGACTGATCGTTCTCGACAATTCGCATCAACCGATCCGCACTTCCGCCTGGCATTAATCGCTCGATCTCGCTCTCGATCACCAGTGGCATCACATTTTTTTCCCGCAAAGCGAAGCCGCGTAAAATAATTGTCGTTAGGGCGACGATCGAACAAATGAGGAGTGGCCACATGAAGAGACCACCGCGTTGGAAAAAACCGATGACGTTAGTGAGGGCTTCGGTCATGTAAGATTAAGGGTTTTGAAAACCAGTGAAGCTGACCTCGCCAGGTAAACCCTGAGCTGGCAGTATGGCCATAACGTCTTCGGGGATAGCTTCGGGCTTCGCATCTTGAACCGATTGCAGGCAAAGATTTGCGAACGATTCGGACGTTCCACCGCTAGTTACTTTGATATCGTTGATCTTCCCATCTGGTGCCACCACAAATTGTACATGCACCGTCCCAATATCAACACGGTCGCGATTTGCATCACAAAGGGCGTACCAGCGCTTTCCAATTGCATCGTAGACGCTCTTCTCATAGCGGCCAAGCGGTGTGCCGACGGCGTTTACCGCTGCAACTCCCCGCTTCGAAATGTTACCAGCCATTCGCTCTTGTATTTGCTCACGGCGATACGCTGGCGAAGCCGTAGGATGCGACACTGGTGCCGGCGGTGCCTCTTGGGAAGGAGCACGGGTCTCGTTCTCTGGCCCAGGTGTACGAGCGGTAGGTGGCGGGCTGGCGCGAAACATTGCCAGTAAATCAGCACTCGGCGTCGGCGTCGGTGTCGGCTGGGGCGTAGAAGAAGGAGTGGCGGTGGGCGTTTGCGTGGCCGTCGGTTGTGGCGTTGCCCGCTGCGTTATGCTTGGCGCCGGAGCCGGGCGCGAACTGGGCTGCGGTTGAGCGCCTTCTTGCTCCAATGAATGCTGCCGATTTTTCAAATCCATCGTCGGCAATTCTTTTCCCTCCTGAGTCGGTATGGGCGCGGTTCCTAATGCTGGCAATTCACTGGCCGCGATCGAATTCGCATTTGATTCGAATGTCTTCTCCTTCGGTCTCTGTCTGCTCCGTCGTGTCGATAAATGGCGTGTCCTTTGGCGCGGTCGACGGAGTCGGCATCGGAGCGAGATCGACAATGGTTAACTCCACCGGCTTCTCGTCCTCGGGAAGAGAGGGTTGAAGTTTATCCCCGAAAGAAGCGATGGAAACGCCAACCACTAGATGCAGCAGGAGCGAAAGGAATATCGCCCACAAAACTTTCTGTCGTTCGGTTCTAGGCTGCATTAGTTAAACGCCATCGTGGCGGGCTCACATTAGAACTAGCATCGCATGCGCCTGTTCACTTCTCTCCGAGCCAAAGTAAGGCAGTCTCTACCCTATGTCATCCCCAGGAGCCCTGTGGCGCCGGCCGTGTCGGCCGCAAGTGGATGCACCCGTCTTCAAGCTTCTTTCGTCATTCGGATTTAGTCCTTGTCTCAATCAAACTGATCGAGTGCACGAGAGGGTGGTTTGCGTTTCCTCGTCATTCTGGCGTGATGAAACAAATACTGCTGCGCGTAGCCACCGTGTGGGCCGAAATAATTTGCAGCGAAATCCGCCAGCATCTGTCCAGTCACTTTGCGTTTCCTAGCAAAATATTTTTCGCGCAAGACTCGTTCGATCCAAACATCAATAGGGAATGCTGCGATTCGCTCGTAGGCGAAGAGCATAACGCAATTCGCCACTTTTATCCCGACGCCCGGGAGCTCGCACAGTTGCTCCCGCAGCTGTCGCTCAGAGAGCGCGCTCCACGAATCCAAAGCCGCCTCCCCGGACGCGACCCTCTTCGCGGTTGCCAACAGGTTTTTCGCTCGATAACCCAGCCCGCATTTTCGTAATCGGCTCTCGCTCGTTCGGGCCAGGCGGCCCGGTGATGGAAATGAAAAGACTTCGTGTCCGCAGATTTCTTTCCTTTCCCCAAATCGCTGGCGCAACGCCCGTGAAATTTGCCGGATGTGCGCCACCTGCTTCATTGAAGAACAAATAAACGCGGCCAGGCATTCCCATTTCGGCTGGCGAATAATTCGAAGGCCGCGACAAAAATCGCGTGCCGCATTCATGACCGGATCGCGCGGGAACGACGCGCAAATTTCTTCGAGCGGATGATCGAGCGCGAAGTAACGCGTGACTGTCTTGGGGAGCGCACGCGTCTCGCGTGCTGGTTTTGGCGTCTCGCCAAAACGAACTTTCAAGATATCGCCAGGCTGCTCCAAATAAATCGCGTTCTCTCCAATGGTGCCAACGAATCCGTTCCCAAATTTTTCCCAATGGAAGACCTGACCGGAGTTTAGGGTAATGGCCAGGTCGAAACCCGGCGCGTCGATTCTCGTCACGTCCATTGGTCTCTTGCTCGATGCTATCACTTAACATCGCGCGGCGGAAGGCGCGATCCGCCTTGCGCGTTTCTGAAATTCTGTCACCTAAGATCGTCATGGACGCCCGGCTGGCCATCGACACGGTTGTTTTGCTCGCGTATTTCGTCGGCATCGTCGCGCTCGGGTTGTGGGCGGGGCGCCGTAATCGCAACCTGGAAGACTTCTCGTTAGGCTCGCGCTCCATCCCATGGTGGGCCGTGCTCGCTTCCATCATTGCCGCCGAGACGAGCGCCGCAACCTTTCTCGGGACGCCGGCGGAAGGATTCAAAACGCGCGGCTACTTTTACGGACAACTCGCCATCGGCACGGTGCTCGCCCGCATCATCATCGCGTTCACCTTCATCAAACCGTACTACGATTACCGCGTGCAAAGCGTTTACGAATTTCTCACTGTTCGCTT
>QHPM01000306.1 GCA_003219095.1 Verrucomicrobiota bacterium | reverse complement strand
CATGAAAAGAGATTTCCCGATCTACAACAAACTCTATGCCGAACATTTCGCCGGCGACGGCAAGCCAAATCCGACGCGCACAACCATTCAAATCACAGCGTTACCCACGCCAATCGCGATCGAGCTGAAAGTGATCGCCGCGACTGCCTAGTCTGTCATCCTGAACCGCCAAGATGGTGAAGGACGTGACACAACGAGCCAATGTCACGCAAGCCACGTCGCGAAATTCAAAACGAGGTATGAGGTCTTTCGTCGTCTACTGCGACTCGGGATGACAGTGCCGGCTGATTCGACACTAGACGTTGAGCAGTGAACATTTTCTGAAAACATGCCGTTTCACATCATCGCAACTGATCACACCGGCATTACGGTTTCGAATCTCGAGCGTTCCCTTGCTTTCTGGCGCGATGTTCTCGGTTTCGAGCTTTCGCATCGCGCACATCACACCGGTGAGCTCGCCAGCGAAGTCACCGGTGTTCCGGGAGCTGAAATTTTTATCGCTGTTCTGAAAGGTTACGGGCACAAAATCGAGTTGCTTGAATATCTCGCACCCAATGACCGCAAACAAATCGACGTCAGGCCGTGCGACGTTGGATCGGTCCACGTCGCATTCATGGTCGATAACCTTGAGGCTATTTTGAATGCCATCGCCGCCTTCGGCTGGCGCACCGCCGGCAAACCGCAAACCCTTCGATCGGGCCCGAACGCCGGAAAACGTGTAATCTATGTTCGCGACCCGGATGGGATCACTCTCGAATTCATGCGGCGACCGGACTCTGAAAAATGATCTCTTAGCCTAGTTGAGTTAACATCGCCCGATGGAGCCGTTTTGGCACGCCCAGGAGCCCTAATTTGTCGAAAGGGCGGCCGATCCCATCTTTGACGCGGACGTGTGCTGCATGGAGCATCGCACAATGACTTTTTCCCGAGACGAAGAATTTGCGCAGCAACTCGATGCTAAAGACCCACTGCACTCATTCCGTGACCGTTTTCATTTGCCACTCGGAAACAACGGCGAGCCGCTGATCTATTTCGCGGGCAATTCGCTTGGCCTGATGCCGAAATCGGCGAAGCAAATCGTCGAACAAGAGCTGGAGGATTGGGCAAGACTCGGCGTGGACGCCCACCTCAAAGGGAAAACACCGTGGTATTCGTATCACGAGACATTGCGCGAGCCAACGGCGCGACTCGTCGGCGCGCAGCCCAGCGAAGTGATCTGTATGAACAGCCTGACGGTGAACTTGCACCTGATGATGGCCACGTTTTATCGCCCGACCAACTCACGTTTCAAAATCCTAATGGAAGAACCGGCGTTTCCTTCCGACACATATGCGATCAAAACGCAGATCGTTCATCATCGCTTCGAGCCGAGGGAGGCGTTGGTCCTCGCGCGCCCAGGTGAAGGCGAGTTTACTGTGCGAACCGAAGAGATCCTCGATCTAATCGAAAAGCATGCCGGTGAGCTTGCGGTGGTATTGATCGGCGGTGTGAATTTTTTCACGGGTCAGTTGTTCGACATTCCGACAATTACGACGGCAGCCCAGAAGCATGGAATCCCCGTTGGGATTGATCTTGCCCACGCTATCGGGAACGTGCCGCTGTTCTTGCACGACTGGAATGTCGATTTCGCGGTCTGGTGTTCCTATAAATATCTCAGCGCTGGTCCCGGTGCGGTTGCAGGCGTCTTCGTCCATGAGCGACATGCAACCAATACTGATTTGCCGCGTTTGGCCGGCTGGTTCGGCAACGATCCGACTACGCGCTTCCGCTTGCACCTCGAGCCGGAATTCATTCCGGTCGCGTCCGCCGATGGATGGCAAATCAGTAATCCACCGATTTTATCGATGGCGCCGCTGCGCGCTTCGCTTGCCATTTTCGAGGAAGCTGGTGGAATGGAATCACTCCGACAAAAGTCTGTTAAGCTAACGAGCTATCTCCAATTCTTGTTAGAAGATGGAGGCTCACGGAAGCGTTTTAACGTAATTACTCCGCGAGAAGTTACCGAGCGAGGTTGTCAGTTATCGATCCAGGTGCAAGAACATCCTAAAGTACTATTCGGCAAACTCGGAGCCGCCGGCGTGAAATGCGATTTCCGCGAACCGAACGTAATCCGCGCTGCGCCGACGCCGCTTTACAATACCTTTCATGAAGTGTGGCGGTTCGCCAACATTCTAGGCTAAGATTCATAACACTCCAGCAGCGCTACGAAACGAAACGATAGCCTTATCAATTCCAGCACTGTGGCGCGAGCCGTCAACAAAAGACGGCTTCCCCTAGTAACTGATATAACGTCGGAGAGAAGTTGGCCGTAACCTCTGAACATTGCTCATTGAGCGGTGCCCATATAACTGGCATGATTCAAAATGACGCGGGCGGCACGATTCTCCTATTTTTTCCTCGTCGCGGTAATCGTGCTGGCGGCGGCTACCCATCTGGCGACGCCGCTGATAACCGTTCTCTTTTCCTACTTTGCTCTGCGCAAACTTTATTTCGGCGAACGGAAGTGGCTGTCCCTCGTCCTATTCTTCGTCGTCGTGGCGGCAACGCTTTATGGCTTGGTTTTTCTCATCAGACAGGCGTTCATTGCCTTTCCCAAGATCGCGGTGGAATCGATCCCGCCGTTCATTGCATATGCGCAAAGTCACGGGATCGATCTCCCTTTTTCAGACCTGGACAGTCTCAAAGCGGCCATCGTTGACGTTGTGAAAAACGAATTCTTATTTGTTGGAAATTTCGCGCGAGCAGCCACCACGCAACTTGCCTTCGTTCTAATAGGAATCGTAGTTGCGGTCAGCTTGTTTTTGAACCCGCGAATCGAGAAATCTTCCAACAAGCCTAAGCGTCCCAATCTTTTCACCGCAGTAACCAATGAGATCAAAATCCGTTTCCGACTATTTTACCAAAGTTTTGAAACCGTCATGGGCGCTCAAATCCGGATTTCGGCCATAAATACACTATTGACGACCATATTTGTGCTCGCCGTCTCACTGAAGTTCGCGGCGTTCGTGATCGGGTTGACCTTTCTCTGCGGACTGTTACCCATCGTAGGAAACCTAATTAGTAACGCGATCATCGTCGGTATCGCCGTCACAATATCGCCCCGGCTGGCAGTTGTTGCTCTCATCTTCTTGGTTGCAGTTCATAAGCTGGAGTATTTCCTGAACAGCAAAATCATCGGTGATCTAATCAAAAATCCAGTCTGGCTTACCTTGCTCGCGCTGATCGTTGGCGAGCGATTCATGGGAATACCGGGAATGATTCTGGCACCAGTTGTTCTGAACTATATCAAGGTTGAAGCGTCCCAGTTGCCGCCGCCGGACGCCGTTCCCATAGACGAGAGCGGCTAAACCTCCGGCCTCCGTTGGAAATGCGATTTGCGCAAACCCAACGTTATCTGAGCCGCGTCCACTCCGCTTTCCAATATGTTTCACGAAGTCTGGCGTTTCGTGAAAATTTTGGGAGAACGTCTGTAACGGCGGCTTGACCGACAGTAAATGGTCGATTGATCAGTTCCCTTGCTCGATGTTCAAATTAGATCCGTTTTCCGACGCCTTAATTTAACGTCGCCCAGCGGACCGGGCGACGCACCTTCTTATTCAACATTTTATGGACGTCGCTTCGCTCATTGAGGTTTTGAAAAAGCTTCTGATGTTTTTTGGAAACGCTAACGATACGCAGTCGACCCACGACAATTAATTTCTTTGTCACCGACTGCAGTGAAAAGTCCGGTCCGGAAAGCGCTGCGATCAAATCGATCCCGGCGCCTTTTGGATAAATCGCAACCAGCGGTTCGGCGCGATCGCCTATTGTGGGAAGAACGCCGCGCCCTGGCTCAATCAGACTGCAGAGCAAGCGCAAATAATTCTCGGTCATCAACGGCATATCAATGGCCAGAGCGAGCAAATGATCGGTTCGAATTCGTGGCAGCGTTGCAGAGAGGCCACTTAATGGACCGCGCGATGGCGGGCGATCGGGAACGAACTTTACCCCCGCCGGGCGCCAGGGCGGATCCGCTCGCGCCGAAATGAAAATTTCTTTCGGTCGCAATTTCAGTAAAAGATCGAGCTGAATTTCCCAGAGCAGTTTGCCGCGGAAAATTAGCTTCGCCTTGTCCTGTCCCATCCGGCGCGATTCTCCACCGGCGAGCAGGGCCGCACTGATGTTCATTCAACCATTTCCACCCGGAATGCATGCAGTCGAGCGCAACGTGCCGTTGCTCAAAATTCGGGCACGTAAGCCACCGCCGCCCTTGAGAAATTTTTCAGCGCCGGGCGCAATCGCGCGATCCATCCAGTAACATGGCCGGCATTCTTGCACTCCATGAAAACGAACGCCTTGGATTTCAAACTCTTGATCGATCAATGCATTGAGGTTGGCGTCTCGGGTAATGATGTTTCGGCGCAGCGATGCGGGAGAGCAGTCCGAAAACTCAAGAGCAACGCAAAGCTCATCAAAGACTTCCACTGCAAAAAATGTGATCTGTCCTTTGTAATCTTCCTGATAATCGAAGAACCGATCACCGCGGATACCGCGGCCAGTTACACATTCAACGGCGGAAACTTCGACGGCTGTATAATCGCCGGGCTCCCGGCCGTGATGACCGAAAAAATTGTGCCCGGTCGAAATGTAAAGATGACAGATTTCCACCGCTGGCATGGTAACATTGCCAGCAATTCAGTGAAAGTAGAGGGTATCGCATCCGGCCAGCTCATCCGGCGAAAGCAGGATGGCACGCTGGAGTATCAACCCGACGATCTCACCGTCGAAGAGCCGCTCGAGATTCGTGTCGGCCGCAAAGTAGTTGCGACAACGATGCGGACGCCCGGGCACGACGCAGAACTCGCTGCGGGATTTCTGCTTTCCGAAGGAATTATTCGAGCTTCTGACCGGATTGATAAATTCTCGCGGCCATCTGGCGCACGCAATCGCGATAACATCATAACCATTACTTTGGCGGAAGGCGTAAAAATTAAACTCAACTTAGCGCAACGCTTCGGCACGATTTCATCGAGCTGCGGCATCTGCGGGAAAGAGAGCATCGCTGCGGTCCGGCAGAATTTCCCGCCGATTGAACCGGCCAAAGGCGTCCGCATTCATCTCGAAACATTGCTCTCGCTTCCCGCGCTCCTGCGTCAAAATCAGGGCGACTTCGCCCGCACTGGCGGAATTCACGCGGCTGGCATCTTTGCGCTCGACGGCAGAGCACGCTTGATTAGAGAAGACATCGGTCGGCATAATGCCGTCGATAAAGTCATTGGCCGCGCTTTTCTTGATCGCGAACTGCCTCTGGCCTCGTGTATACTTCTCGTTAGCGGGCGCGCGTCCTTCGAGATCATGCAAAAGGCGCTCTCCGCCGGAATTCCGATCGTTGCATCGGTCTCGGCCCCTTCAACGCTGGCGATGCAATTCGCGCGCGAATGCAATCAGACGTTGGTTGGGTTTCTCAGACCGCCGTCATTCAACATATACTCGCATACCGAACGCATTATTCTGAATTGAGGTGTCTCCGCCAAGTCGGGCTTGGAAGCCTATCCTTAGGGACGGCGCCCTCTCAGCAGAGCAATTGTTTGACGCAATTGATCAGCCCCTGGATCGCGAAAGGTTTAACCAAGTATTTGACGTCGTGTTTAGTCAGGAAGAGCGCGATTTTTGCGTCGGTGGCAAAGCCTGTGATGAAAATGAAACGATCGGCCAGAGATGGACGCATTTCCTTCGCCTTGAGATAAAACTCATCACCCTGCAGCCGCGGCATCTTCAGATCGCAGATCACCGCGTCGTACTCGTGCGCTTTGACCTTGAGGAGCGCTGCTTTTCCGTCAAACGCGACATCAACCAGAAAATTCTCGTCCGCCAGGATCCACTGCAAAGCAGAGGCGAGTTGCTGGTCGTCGTCGACCACCAGGATAGCCTTGAGGTCGAGACTGTTAACGTGAGGCTGAAGTTCCTCCCAATGCGAGTCAGATTTCATCGCGGCGCGGGTTTGATTGAGCAGCCATGGTGCCAAATCAGAGCCAGCGGTCGCAAAGGAGAGGTCAGAGAAACCCGTGATATCCGTCTAATCCGGGTGGTTTCCGGTTTCCGGCTTCCTGATCCATCGACTTTTAGAGATGATAAATCTCGTTGCTATCGTGTGTGGCACCACGTTTACTCCCCTGCTTGCTTCTCGAGCTGATGTTCAAAATAGCCCTTCCAACTTTCCGGTAACGCCTCGACTTGGATAGCGCGGCGCAGCGATTTTACATCGCTCCGGTCCACAGAATAAAGGCGCGTGACGTCGGCGACGCTGATCTCTTGCTGCTCGCGCCCGATTAATTCTACGGCATCTCCGGCGCCAACGATCCCTTGACGCATCACTGCAAAATAGAAACCAGTCCGACCACTGGCCAGAAACCGTTTGATAATATCGCCGCGGCCAAACTTTATGCCTAGTTTGTAGCAAGGCATTCGTGGTTCCGTGACCGTAATTTCCGTTTCGCCGATTCGAAACCTGTCCCCGATGTAAACGGCATTCTCAAGCAATCCGTCGGTCGTGAAATTTTCTCCAAACATTCCCCAGGGCAGATCCATTCCGGGCAATTCGCTTTGCCAATAGTCGTAGTGTTCCGATGGGTAGGCATAAACCGCTTTACTCACGCCGCCATGGACGGTGAGATCGGCTTGTTGATCGCCGTCCAGGTTCAACGTGCGTATCATTACCCGACCTTTGACCGGCTCCTTGAAAATTCCTGTTGTGACGCGCTTGCCTTGCCACATCACTTCCCTCGGCAATCCGACATTTACTGACAAGACCTTCATGACCCTTCAGCCATTCGATTATGTGGACGATTCCTTCGTCATATCCAAGCGTATTAAAGCAGGCGTGCCAACGACTCTGACAATCGCAGATTCGAGGCGATGTTAGTCTTGTCTTATAATTTCGCATGAAAAAGCCGATCCGTGGCAGCTGCTTGTGTGGCGGCGTGCGTTTTGAAGTCGATCCTCCCTTTCTGCAGGCGAGTCACTGTCATTGCGACCGCTGTCGCAAGCATTCCGGAGCAGCCGTGTGCACACAAACGCGGGTATTGAGGGAACAGTTCCGCCTCCTCCAAGGCAATGAATTGAACTTCAGCCTCACGTTAACAGTCTCGACCTCAAGGCTATCCTGGTGGTCGACGACGACCCTGGGATTCGGCCACAATTTCATACCTATGTCGATTGCCGCGCACCGTGGGATACGATCACAGACAATCTTCCGCAATATTCCGAACGGCGAATTTAACCGCGGATTACGCGCATTAAACGGATTTTAACCGAGATGGCAGGCCGTGCTGGGCTCAAAATCAACGCATGTCTCCTGGATTTCTACGCTGCATTGATTATCCGTGATATCCACTTAATCCGCGGTTAACCATTCTGTTGAATGGCGACAAAGTTTGTTCTTATCGGTAGCGGTCTCGCGGGTGGATTGCTTGCCGCGTATTTGGGGCGCCGCGGTTACGAAGTGGATCTTTACGAACGACGCGCTGATCCGCGTGAAGGAAATATCGTCGGCGGACGTTCGATCAATCTTGCGCTTTCCACCCGCGGGATTCATGCGCTCGAGCAACTCGGCATCGCCGCTGAAGTGTTGCGGCATGCCATCCCAATGCGCGGCCGCATGATCCACGACAAATCCGGCGTACTCCATTTCTCTTCCTACGACCGCGACCCGAACAAATACATTAACTCGATTGGGCGTGCCGCCCTTAACGCCACCGTGATCGAAGCGGCACAGCATTATCCGAACGTGCGCGTCCATTTCAATCATCGCTGCACCGACGTCGATCCTAATTCCGCCACCGCGAATCTCATCCTGTCCGGTGTAGAGGCGGCCGAGCCGGCCGCAAATTCTGACCATCAAATAATTAAAGCTCGAGGCGACGCCGTCATCGGGGTCGATGGCGCGTTCTCCGCCGTCCGCCAATCAATGCAGAAAAAAATTGGTGGCTTCGAATACGACGAGAGTTATCTCGCGCACGGTTACAAGGAGCTCACCATTCCGCCAGCGCCGGATGGTTCGTGGCGAATGGAGAAGGAAGTGCTTCACATCTGGCCCCGCAAAAGTTTCATGATGATCGCCCTTCCGAACCCGGATGGCTCATTTACCTGCACGCTCTTCTGGGAATTCGAGGGGCCGCGTAGCTTCGCTACTACCAAAACCGACGACGAAATCCGCCGCTTTTTCGAAGAAGAATTTCCCGATGCCGTGCCGCTGATGCCGTCGTTGCTCGATGATTTCAAAACAAATCCGACTGGCTCGCTTGTGACCATTCGTTGCGCCCCGTGGTTTTACAAAGACAAGGTTGCGCTCGTTGGCGATGCCGCCCACGCCGTTGTGCCGTTCTACGGTCAGGGAATGAACGCCGCATTTGAAGATTGCGTCGTGCTCGATGAATGCCTGGCCGAATTTCCGCATGACAGACAACGTGCTTTCGCTGAATATTTCGCACGGCGAAAAGAAAATGCTGACGCTCTCGCCGATCTCGCGGTGCAGAACTTTATCGAGATGCGCGACAAAACCGCGCTGCGGGTCTTCCGGGCGAAGAAAAAACTCGATCATCTGCTCGAAGGCTTGCTACCGGGCATTTATCTCCCTCTTTACGCGATGGTCACTTTCTCGCGGATGCCTTACGCGGAGGCAGCGCAACGCGCACAGCTACAGGATCGGATCGTGTACGTAGGCTTGTTACTCGCGGTCGGCCTCATCTGCGTCCTATTGCTCATCGCGCTAGCCTGAGTTCCCCTGTTGCGGGAAGATGTCAGCTACACAATCGCAAATTCAAGCCACGGCCACGCGGGTGAAGTCATCCGACCGACTCTGCACACTCCACTAATCAGCGTTGCGACAAAATCTCGGGCCCCCATCCACCCTCGTCTG
>QHPM01000305.1:4510-12189 GCA_003219095.1 Verrucomicrobiota bacterium | reverse complement strand
TCGGCAGATGCAACCTGGCGCAAGAATTTAAGTTCATTGAGGCATTTGCCCGTTCCCTCCGCGACCGCGCTTAGCGGATCTTCCGCAACATGGACAGGCAAACCAGTTTCCTCGCTCAAAAGTTTATCGAAACCGCGCAAAAGCGCGCCCCCACCGGCCAGTACCAGCCCTCGATCAACCAAATCGGCTGACAATTCTGGCGGGCAACGTTCCAAGGTGATTCGCACCGAATCGACAATGGTTGAAATCGGTTCCAGCAATGCTTCGCGCACTTCCTGCGAAGTGATTTGCAAAGTTTTCGGCAACCCCGCCACCAGATCCCGCCCTTTAACTTCCACGCTGGTTTCCTTGTCGCTGGGATAGGCCGAGCCGATTTTGATTTTGATTTCCTCCGCGGTCCGCTCGCCTACCATCAGATTGTAAGCGCGCTTCATATATTGCACGATCGCTTCGTCCAGTTCGTCACCGGCTACCCGCACGCTGCGGCTGAAAACGATGCCGGAGAGAGAAATCAACGCCACTTCCGTCGTGCCGCCGCCGATGTCGATGATCATGTTACCGGCCGGATCCTGCACCGGAAGGCCAACACCAATTGCTGCCGCCATCGGTTCCTCGATCAAATAAACCTCACGCGCCCCGGCATGGGTGGCCGATTCGCGAACAGCGCGTTTTTCCACTTCCGTAATGCCGGATGGGACCGCGATCACGACCCGCGGCCGTGCCCGCATGCGCCGGCCGTGCACTTTGGTGATGAAATGCCGGAGCATTGCCTCGGTCACTTCGAAATCCGCAATCACGCCATCTTTCAGCGGCCGCACCGCCACGATGTTTGCCGGCGTTCGCCCGAGCATGCGCTTGGCTTCGTCCCCCACCGCCAGCACTTTGTTGGTGCCTGCCTGCACCGCCACCACCGAAGGCTCGCGCAAGACAATCCCCTGGTCCTTGACGTAAACCAGGGTATTGGCCGTGCCAAGATCGATACCGATATCGCTGGATAACCAGCCAAAAAGTCCTTCGAACATTTATTTAGGAGAAGTTAGGAATTTGACGCTGCAAGTTTCGAGCCAGCCAAAGCCGCACGGGAAAACAAACTCCTGACGTTTACTGCTCCCCAGCCGTTTCAACGCCCGAAAACGCGTAGAATGTTGGAACAGAGCCGTCGCGCGTCAAGGGAAAGCTTGCTGCGGCCAAGCCGCGGAGTAAGGAAGTGTTGCGGTCATCCCGAGCCAAGTCGAGGGATCCCGTTGCGCCAGCTTTAAGGTATCGTGGCGGGATCCCTCGACTCAGGCTCGGGATGACTCCAATACTCCATGCATCGGATCCTGGTCGCCCCCTCCATTCTCGCCGCCGATTTTTCCCGATTGGCCGATGAACTGCGCCGGGTGGAGGAGGCCGGGGCCGATTGGATTCATTGCGACATCATGGACGGGCATTTCGTCGATAACATTTCCTTTGGTTCTGGAATCGTCGCGACTGTTCGCAAGCTCACGAATTTGCCACTCGATGTCCATCTCATGATCGAGCATGCCGATCATTATGTCCCGCGTTTTATCGATGCCGGAGCGAACTCGCTCACGGTCCACGTTGAACCGGAATCGAAACATGATGTTGCCAAAACCTTGCAGCAAATTCGCGATTCGGGCTGTCGGGTTGGTCTGACCTTAAATCCGGGCACGCCGTTTGCCCTGGTCGAGCCATTTCTCACCCAGCTCGATCTTCTTCTTATCATGACGGTGCACCCGGGTTTTGGTGGGCAACCGTTCCGCGCCGAGCAAACGGAAAAAATGCGTCGTTCGCGCGATTGGAAGGCGAAAAACAATCCTGCACTGGATATCGAAGTGGACGGCGGCATTAATCCAGAAACGGCGCGCGTATCGATTGAAAACGGCGCTAACGTCCTTGTAGCGGGCACATCCATCTTCAAATCCGAGGACTACGCCGCCGCGATTCGCGCTTTGCGCGGGGGATAACGCGCTACCATCAATCGATCCGTCTCATTAACACCGGCCTTCAAGGCCGGTGACAGACGCTGACCGCGAGAGAACAAACCGTTTAAACGGTTTCGGCCGTGTAATGCGCATGTAACACCCAGCTAAAGCAGGGTGTCAACAAGACGCGCTTCCTACCCCGCCACCACCGGCTCCGCTTCAGCGCTCGTTTCCGCCATCACTTCGTCAGTTTGCGTAACCCTAACGACTTCCTCGATCGTGGTACTACCCTGCGCCACACGGCGCCAGCCGTCCTGCCGCAACGTTTCCATCCCCTCCGCAATGGCGCACTGCTTCAGCTCGCCGCCATCGCGCTTCTGCATGATCATTTTGCGCAGTGGCTCGGTCACGACGCAGACTTCGTAAATCGCCGCGCGCCCTTGATAGCCGGTTTGCCGGCACTGATCGCAACCTTTGCCGCGCATGAATTTCGTTCCGAGTTCTTTCAACGGGAATCCGATTTCGGCAAGATAGTCTCCCGGATACTCGACTTTTTCTGCGCACTCCGGGCAGATGGTGCGGACGAGCCGCTGCGCAATGAACGATTTCACAACCGACGAGAGCAGGAACGGCTCGACATCCATATCGAGTAAACGCGTAATTCCACCGACGGCATCATTCGTGTGCAGCGTACTGAAGACCAAATGGCCGGTCATCGCGGCGCGAATCGCAATGTCTGCCGTCTCGACGTCGCGAATTTCACCGACCATCACCACGTTCGGATCCTGTCGAAGAATGTGACGTAAACCGCGCGCAAATGTGAAATCGATTTCCGGTTTCACATCCATTTGCAACACCCCGGGCAATTTATATTCGACCGGTTCCTCGATAGTAATGATGCGGCGCGAGACTGAATTGATCGTGCTGAGAAAACAGTACAGCGAGGTCGATTTCCCGCAGCCGGTCGGGCCGGTGAGCAAAATGATTCCATTAGGCTGGGCCAGCAGACGGCGGATGATGTCTTCCTGTCGCTCACTCAGATCGAGGCGTTGAAAGCCGAACTGCTGGCCGCCGCGGGCGAGCAAACGCAGGCTGATCGATTCGCCGTTCACCGTCGGAATGGTCGAAACGCGAACGTCGATCTCCTGATTGTTCGCGTGCAAATTCATACGCCCATCCTGCGGCAAACGTCGCTCGGCGATATCCATGTGCGACATCACTTTCAATCGCGAAATAATCGCGGCGTGAAGCACACGCAATTGCGGCGGCACCGCGACTTCGTGCAGAATTCCGTCGATGCGATAACGAATGCGGATATCGTTCTCGAGCGGCTCGACGTGAATATCGGTCGCGCGCTCGGCGATCGCTTCGCGGATAACTTGATTAACAAATTTAACGACGGAGGCTTCAGGATCGTCCGCGTTAATGTCTGTTGCGGTCTCGCCTTCGTGCAAGACTTCGAAACCGCGATTGGTCTTGAGAATTTCATCGAACGTTTCCGCGCCCACGCCGTAGAGCGTTTTCATCGCGCGCAATAACTGGGCGCGCGGCACCAGCACCCACTCCGCTGGTTTCTTCAAAAGCTGCGTCACGAGCTGGCGGCCGGCCGAATTGAAAAGATCGTAGGTCGCGAGAACAACCGAATTGTCCTTTTCGGCGATCGGCAAAATATGGTGCTGAAAAACAAATCGCGACGGTAAAATCGAGAGGGTCTGACGATCAATTACCTTGGCGTCGAGCGTAACGACCGGGACGCGGAAGAAATTTCCAATGGCGGAGAGAAAACGTTGCTCCTCGACCTTGCCGGAATCGAGCACTTGGGTCATCCAGGAACCGCCATTGAGATTTTGAGCAAGCTGGGCGGCTTCTTCGGGCGATTTCACGCCGCCAGCGATCAAAAGATCGACAATCGATTTGCTGACCGGCGCGCTCATTCGCTGTAGCTGTAGCGCTTCGACAAATCCACAATCAATTCGGTGCGCGAATTCACTACGTCTCGTTAGGGCAAATGCAATGCCCGTCGCACTGGATCGGTCAGCGTGCCCGTCACACGCATCGAGTAATTTTTCTGGAGACGCGCTATCGCCTCGCTCACCTCATCGGAGAAAACGCCGTCAATCGGCCCACAATAGTATCCGAGCCGGCGCAAATCCCTTTGCAGCCCGCCGACATAAGCCGGCTGCACTATTAACTGCTCCGGCGCCATAAAATAATAGGTCGGACGCCAGCGATATCGTCGTGCGAAATCAGCATCATTTGTCACTTTACCCTGGTGCAGGAGACCCCAGTCATCGCGTGGCGCTAGCGAATCGCCTCCGTGAGGAGTGGGGAGGTCCCAGGGAAAGTCGGGAGCTTCGGCAATGCAGGAACCAGCCATGAGAACAAAAAGGGAAAGAAAAAAAGCAAATTTCATGAACCCTTGGCGGTTGGGACATCGGGCGGAGGCAATTGCTTGCCATCGCCGGTCTTTGGACAATCCGGACAATCATCATGTTCGAGCTCAGGACCAAAGTGCGAACGATCCTCTGATTTCTGCCGCAGCCGATACAAATCCAGCTTGGTTAAACTCACCTCCGGCCGCATCAATATGACGAGTTCCTGACGCTGTTTGGTCCGCTTCGTGTTCCGAAAGACAGCTCCGATAAATGGAATCCGATCCAGAACCGGGATTCCATTCTTGTTCGTTTCCTTGCTGTCGGTAATCAAACCACCAAGGATGATGGTCGAACAGTTCGGAGCGGAGACATTGGTGCGAATGTAACGAGTAGCAATATTTGGAATCTGATTTCCATCAACCGTGGTCGAGCCGGCGACGCTGTCGAGTTTCTGCAAAATGTCGAGCGAAACTTCCTTGTCGGAATTGATCAGTGGCACGACTTCAAGTTGGAGCGCCACTTTTTTGAATTGAATACTCGAGGCAACGGCTGCGACGTTAGTTACCGTCGTCGCGTTGGTCAGCGTGTTCACCGGCACCGGGATCTCTGTCCCACTGGCGATGATTGCCTTCTTATTGTTACTAGTAAAAACATGCGGCCGCGAGATCACGTGAAACCGACCGCTGGTTTCAAGTAAATGGACGATGGCGGACAGCGTGCTGCCCGCTGCGAGATAAACATTGGTGCCGCTAGCCGCGCCAGTGACAAGTTGAGTAAACGTGCCGAGGTCGCCTGGAGTAAAGGGCCCCAAGGGGCTGGTGATGGTGGTAGTAGCGGGAGAGCCTGAAGGACTGGACATGCCAATCGGCAAGGGAGCGCTGGTATTACGCGAAATTTCCCCAGCTTTTCTGCCATAGCGTAGAAAATAATCCACGCCAAATTCTTCATCATTGTTCAGGGTAAGTTCCCCAATGACGGTGCTAAGTGAGACCTGCGGTGCTTTCACGTCCATCTCGTCGAGAATTTTTTCCACTTTCACCACTACTTCTCGATTACCCAGAACGATAATCGTGTTAGCACGCTGATCGGCGATAATCTTGGCATTGCCAACCGTCACCGCCTTCGGCGCGGTATCGACGGGTTGAGTAGAAAGCTCTTCTGAAATATTGAGTTCGCTGCCGGTCGCAGTGCTGCCCTGGCCGGCATTGTAGGGGTTGGTGACGGTGGGATTGGTCGTGCGCTGCGGCGTCGGTCCGGCTTGCGGCCCAGCGGTCCCGCCGGCGCCAGCTTGCTGCTGTTCGCCTGGTTCGGTCAGGGCTTGCACCAACACCGGCAAAACATCACTCGCGGAAATATACCGCAGCGGCCGCGTCACCGGTTTGGCAAACTCGACGTTGGCGTCAAACTCCGCGATCAGTTTCCGGATAAACGGCATGTTGATCGGCCGGGTGATGACGTGAATACGGTTCGTCCGCGCGTCGGGCGCGAGCTTGATTTTACCGACGATAACTGAATCCTCGGAAAGCGCCGCGAGCGTGCCGAGATCGCTCTCGCTCTGGGCCACGGGCACGACCGGATTGACCACCCCGCGCACGCCCCGGGCCCCGGGAGGACCCCCGGGCCCGCCAGGTCGCGTCTGATCACTTCCTTTCTCGAAAATGTCTTTCAACATGTCGACTACTTTGGAGGCGTCGGCGCGTTCGAGTTTGATGAATTCACTCGTCACTTCAGCGGGGGCGACATCAATTTGATCGATGATCTTGGCTAATCCGCGAATGACGCTCGAATTTTCCGTTATTAATATGCTCGACGATTTCGGCAGCGGCAGCACCGAAGTATAAGTTTGCGGCGGCGAAAGATATTGTCCGAGCACCTGCTGCAACTCGACCGGATCGGCGTAGCGCAACTTAAAGAGAAAGCTGACTACTTGATCGCTCGGTGGGATATCGGCCGAATCCGAAATGATGGGCACGCCTTGTCCGCGCGGATTTTTCCCGGTCCCGATCACCTTCACGATATCTGGATCTTCTGGAACGAGTGAGAACCCGTTCATCAGTAGACTGATCTTAATGATCTGGATCGCTTCTTCGCGCGGCACGTCTTTGCTGAGAAAAATATTCACTTTACCCTGCACGAAATTGTCCGTGATAACGCGTTTGCCGGTGAGAGTTTCGTATTCGCGAAGGACATCGGCCACGTCGCTGTTTGGAAATTGCAAACGCACCATGTCCTGCGCCGGGGTTACAGGGGCCGGCGCGGGCGACGCCGGGCGTTGCGCAAAACCGAACGCTGCTGAGGTAAGCAGGACAACAACGACAAGGGGGTATCTCAACACCCGCAATATGTAAGAGGAAGCACCTTCCGGGTCAACACCGCTTAGCTCGGTAATCCACCCTCCCCTGGGCGGTACGCGAACGATCTCCCGGCCCGATTCTCGAGGCACCCGGCGGCTACGGAGGAGTTCCCGCGGCTGCGGGGGTGAACGCGAGGGCCCTGAATAGTCAGCTTTTCAGGTTTTCAACTCTATAGTAAGGACATGAAGTGAAGTCACCCTGGCTCGCCTTGCTTCCCGTTCTCGTCGCGGCAATTCTCGAAGCAGCAGACGAGAAATCCGGCAATGCCCCAGTCATTTCGGAAATTCGCGACGTCTTGCGCGCGCAACAGGAGGCTTGGAACCGCGGCGATATTGATAGTTTCATGAATGGTTACGCTCGCGCTGAAACCACTGTTTTCGTTTCCGGCGATGAAGTGAGGCGCGGATGGCAAACGGTTCGCGATCGTTATCTCAGCAAATACAATGATCGCGCCAAGATGGGCACGCTTACGTTTTCGGATCTTGAAATCGAACAGCTTGGCCCCGATTCGGCCGTCGCGCTTGGACGCTGGGAACTAAAGCGCGAAAATGATAACCCGCATGGTCGTTTTACCTTGATCTTCCGCAAAACGCCCGATGGCTGGCGCATCGTGCACGATCATACCTCGGCGGCTGCCCCGCCGCCGTGATTCGTATTCTGCAGCGGCGGTCTATGACCGCCGAATCGCCCTCAATCTGAGTAGTATTCCAAATCAAAGATTTCGCCAGCAAAGGGCCATTCCTGCCATCGCTTCACCAGCCTGGCTCGCACCGGATTCTCACGCACATAGTGCCATTTCTCCTCGTACGACTCCTCGCTTCGCAAGACATGATCAAAGAAATCTTTTTGCCGATGCGGCGATGCAATTCCATCAAAGCGCAACGCCTTCGACAGCGTATTTTTTAATGATTTCATCCACCCAGGCAGGTCAATCTGTTGCTCGTCCAATCCGACGAAAACGTGAAGATGGTCAGGCATGATTACATACGCGCCGACCCCTGCGCCGTGTCGCGCGCCTTTTT
>QHPM01000305.1:0-4498 GCA_003219095.1 Verrucomicrobiota bacterium | reverse complement strand
TAGCAACGGCACGATGCGCTCAACAATTGCGTTCGCGTTCTCTTCATAAAAAGCCGAACGGCCGGATTGCTTGATCTCTTTCACCACCGCCTCCGGATTCAATCGTTCCGCCTCCGGAATTTGCTCGAGTCTCGCCACCTGGGAGATGAAAACGCCGTCTGCTATTTTCAAGGCTTTGGGCAACTCGTGCTGAAAGACGGCACGCCGGGTGGTGTTGGAACGCGGTTCGAAAATGGCCCATAACCGATGCTTCGGATAACGATGACGCAGCGCCGTCAGGGTTTGGGCGATCGCGGTGGGATGATGCGCGAAATCGTCGATCACTTTCACCCCTCGCACCTCGCCGCGGATTTCCTGACGCCGCGCGACTCCCTCGAATTTCGGCAACGCTGCACGAATCGTTTCCGCTGATACACCATAAAATTTCGCGGCTGAGATCGCCATTGCGGCGTTGCGCACATTGAACTCGCCAAACATCGGAATCTCGAATTCCTCGTCGCGCAAAACGAAACGCGATGTTTTTGCCGAATAGCTGACGTCGCGAATACGCTGCGCACAGTTTTTGGAAAACCCGACCTCGACCATTGGGGCCAAAGAATCGCGCGTAACCTCGACGCAATTTGGGTCATCGCCATTGAGGACGATCATTCCGTTCTGCGGCACAATGTTTACCAGACGGCGAAAGCTTGTCTTGATCGCGTCAAGGTCTGGAAAGATGTCGGCATGATCGAACTCGACATTGTTCACGACCAGAAGCTCCGGCAGGTAGTGAATGAATTTTGATCGCTTGTCGAAAAACGCCGTGTCGTATTCGTCGCCTTCAATGACAAAGAATTTGGATTCGTTGAATCGCGCACCCTGCCCGAAATTACGCGGAATTCCGCCAATCATGTAGCTCGGCCGGTGCTTGGCGAAGTCCATGATCCAGGCCAGCAAGGTTGTGGTCGTTGTTTTGCCGTGCGTGCCGGTGACAACGAGATTGTGTCGCCGGCGGAGAAAGTAATTTTTCAAAACTTCCGGCAACGAAAGATAAAATAGTTTCCGGTTCAGGACCGCTTCTGCTTCGGGATTACCCCGTTTGATCGCATTACCGATCACGACCACATCGGCGTTTGCCGGAATATTTTCCGCGCGATAGCCGGAGAAGAGCGCAATTTTGCGTTCCTCCAGAAAGGTGGACATCGGGGGATAAATATTTTCGTCCGAGCCGGTGGCGGTGAAACCACGCTCGCTCATCGCCACCGCGACCGACCCCATCGCCGTGCCGCAGATCCCGAGAAAATGAAAATGCTGCGGCGCTTCGCTCTCGCTCACCCGGATTCTTTACATGTGAAGAAACCTTTTGCGAATGGTTGCGGAGCGGCTTGTCGCGGTGAGCGCTTCACCACTCCGTCATCCCGAGCGCAAGCGAGGGATCTCACCTCCATTCTTGGATCACACAAGCTCTACTTGAGTATTCAACGGCGCGCTGCGAGTCCCTAGCCGTCTTCAACTCGGGATGACGAACGCACGCAGCTTTTGCCAATCCGCCGGTCTCATTTCTTCTCGAATACTTCCACTGCATTCCACGCTTTATCAGGCGGGTCTTGCTCATATTCCAGCGAACGCTCAAGGTACATTTTTGCCAGAGAGTCCTCGGGATAAAATTCCAGGAAACGTGAGAACAAGATTTTCGCCTGGATGAAATCGCGATCGCGAAACTTGCGAATTCCTTCCTCATACGTTTCCAGCCAGATCAACAGTTCCTGATCGAGCGCAGCGGTGCGCGCCTCCACGATTGTGAAGACATCGACCGGCTCGGTTTTTCCCTTCACCTGCGCCCGCGCCACCGACCGCAAATGAAACTCATCGCGAATCAAGTTCGCCGCCGCCGCTCCGACAAGAATGTCCACTCCATAAATGCGCGTCAGCCCTTCCAAACGTGCTGCCAGATTCACCGCATCGCCGATAACCGTGAGATCGGCGCGATCCTGCGAGCCGATATTGCCGGCGAGAACGTCCCCCTGGCTGATGCCAATGCCCATTCCCAGGGGCATGCGCCCTTCCGTTCTCCAGGCATTATTTAGTTTCAGTAATTCGCGCCGCATCCCGAGAGCTGCATGCGCAGCCGCCTTCGCATCTTTGGCGACCCCTTGGCTCTTGACGTTTCCCCACACCGCCATGATGGCGTCGCCGATGAACTTATCGAGCGTGCCATCATTCTGAAAAACGATATTGGTCATCGCGCTCAGATATTCATTCAGATGCCGGACCAATTCCTCAGGATCGGCTTTCTCGCTCAAGGTGGTGAAACCGACGATGTCGGAAAAAAGAATGGTGACCGGCATGCGCGAGCCTTTGAGCGAGTTGTAGTAGCCGCCGGGATTCTCGAGAATTTCTTTGACCAGATTCTTGGAAACGTAGCGCTCGAGTGTGCGTCGGGTGCGCAACTTTTCCATGCGCTCAATCGCGTAATCGATCCCGAGCGTACTCACGCCACAGAAAAGAAGAGTTGAAAGCACCGGCACCGTTGCGAGCAAGAAACCGGAGCGATCGTAGGCCACCCGGGCAATCGCCAGATAAATAACGGCGATTACGATGAGCGAGAACAGAGAAAGAATTGGCCGGCGCAAAAAAGGAATCAAACCCCACCCAATCACCCCCGCGGCCGGGACCAGACCGAGCATCACACCGGTTGGTGTTTGGCCAAGAAATTCGTGCGCCTCTGTCGCGGCAACGACCTGCAAATGAACGGCCGGACCGGGCGCAGCCGGATTCATCGGAGTAACGATGAAGTCGTGCGCGATTTGCGAAGATGCTCCGATGATTACGATCTTATCTTTGAAGATTGCACCGTCAGCGTAATTGGCGTGCCAAAGGCTCGGCAGGAAAACCTGCCAGAGAGGAAACGGTGGATAAGCATCGTTGGAGCTAAAACGAAAAAGATGATCACGCTGATCTGGTGGAATATTGGCGGAGTGTCCGAGTTTCGTTAGAGCGCGCGCCGGCAGCGAAGCATAAATCTCGTCGCCAGCGACAGGCGCCACACCCGCGAGTTGACGTTCAGAAGTAAAGAAACGGGCCGCCCGCAGTTTGCCGTCAATCTCGTCGTTCCAATAATTTACGAAACCGACGCGATCGTCCATTTGCGCCGGTGGCGGGATGAGTTGCGCGTTTGGCAGCACAATCTGGGTATTATTCTGGGTATCGATATTCATCCCCACCACGACCCGATCGTGATAACGATCGAGGGCTGCGCGGAAGGCGGGGTCGCCGTCGTTTGGATTGTTGAACATCATATCGAACATGACCAGCCGGGCGCCGGCCCCAAACAAACGATCCAGTAAAAGAACCCAAATTTCGCGCGACCATGGAAACGGCCGCTCCGTCATCAATTCAAAGGCCCGATTACCGGCGATCTCCTCGGGGCCAACCGCATCCAGTTGCAATGATTGCTGATCGATTCCCAGGAAAATGAAATCATCACGCGTGGCGGTTTTGCGGCCCTCCTTGCGCAACAAATCCTCGAAACTTTGTTCACCACGCCACGGCATGGAAATAAACGGCAGCGTCGGGAAAAAATGACCCGCAAAAACCACCGCCGTCCAAAACGTGCAGATCGCGGCAAAGGCCAAACGACGGTGGCGGGCCAGCCAGGACATTGGGTTATTTTATGAAATTACGCGGGAACGGCCAATCCGAAACGCGAAGGGTCTGCTAACTGGCCTTGGAGCGGCCGACACGGCCGCCTCTACACTGGCGGAGCTCGCTTCTCCAGTCGCATGATCGACTACACGCTTCGCCTGCTCCATCATGCGTGCGTGGACGCTGACCTTCTTTGTCCGGCTTGTCGCCTGCCATTGACCGAAATGCGTACCGGTAATGGCATCATCTGGCGGTGCGAAAAATGCGATGGCCGCGCGGCCGGTCTGCAATTGCTGCGTCGCACTTTCACGCCGGAATCGATCAATCCGCTTTGGCTAGACGCGATCCATAACGAGGGCAGTAGCGCCAGGCCTTGCCCGTCCTGCGGGAACGCAATGATCGAGGTCGCACTTGATAGTAGCAGCGGAATCAGAGTCGAAGTCTGTCGGATTTGCGAATTCGTCTGGTTCGATGCCGGCGAAACACAAACACTGCAAGTGCGCCCATTACCGAAGCCGCAGGTCCCCATGCCACAAGAAGCACGAGAGGCGATCGCGCTGGCGAAAGTTCAGCAACTTGCCGAACAAGAGCGCGCTTCCGATTTCGACAGCACGCCACCAGACGAATGGTGGAAATCGATTGCGGCTTTTTTCGGGATGCCGGTAGAATTTGACGCGCCCGCCCAGGAACGCCATCCAGTCGTAACCTGGTTTTTGGCCGCCGTCATCACCACCGTAAGTGTTCACGCATTTTTTCATCTCCAGGAGGCTGTCCAACTTTTCGGATTAATTCCGGCGCAAGGGTTCCGACTGCACGGTTTGACCTTCGTTACCTCATTTTTCCTCCATGCCGGAGTCATTCATCTTGTCGGCAA
>QHPM01000206.1 GCA_003219095.1 Verrucomicrobiota bacterium | reverse complement strand
GCTCGTTTTTCGTGCCGTTAATTTTCATTTTCATCATCATGTACTTTGTGATGATTCGGCCGCAGAAAAAACGGCAGGAGCAGCAACAGAAATTAACTTCAAGTTTGAAGACCGGCGATCGCGTGGTGACGAACGCCGGTATTCACGGCCTGATTTCCAATGTGAAAGAGAACACTGTTCTGGTGAAGGTGGCCGATAACGTAAAAATCGAGATGGACAAATCGGCGATTACAAACGTGCTGAAAGAGAGTTAAATGCTTGAAGCGTAGCCGGCTTCGCCACGGCGAAGGCATAACAAGAAGCTATGAAGCGATGAGCAAATCGAAAATTGAAAATCGGAAATCGAAAATCCAATGAGTTCTGGGCTCCAATTTGTCATCGGGTTGGGCATACTGCTGCTGTTCGGATGGTATTTTGCGACTGATGCTGGGCCAAGGAAACGGATTCTCGCAGCAATTCTTGTAACGCTGCTCGTTACCTTCAGCATTTGGGGCAACTGGCCGCCCGAGAAAAAAATTAGGCTTGGTCTCGATATCAAAGGTGGCACGTCATTCCTTATTCGACTCGTGAAAGGGGACAAGGAGGTGACGAAGGGAATGCTTGGTCAAGCGGTGGAGGTCATTCGAAAGCGCGTGGATTATTTTGGCAGCGGCGAGCCGGTAATTAGTCCTGTCGGCGTCGATCGAATCCTTGTCCAGATTCCCGGGCTCGACACGGCGAAAATTCAGGAAGCGCGCGATCAGCTGTCGCGCGTGGCGAGACTCGAGTTTCGGATGGTTTACCCGGACGATGGAAAGCGGCTACAAGACATTGACGCGGGTAAGGAAGTTATCCCGCCGGAATATCGGATTGAAGTTTACAAAATCGCCGGAGAAGAAAACGAGAAGCCACGGGAGGAGCGGTTGCTTGTAAAAAAGAAAGCGGATCTCGGCGGAGAGCACGTCAGTCATGCAAGCGCCGGCTATGGCAACGAGGGGTGGGAAGTCAGATTGGATTTCGATACAGAGGGCACGAAAAGATTCGGCGATATCACGGCTGCGAACGTAGGTCACCGATTCGCTATCGTTCTCGATGGTGTAATTAAATCTGCGCCTGTCATTAAGACGGCCATTTACGGGGGAAACGCAGTCATCAGCGGCGGGCGCATGGGTGAACCAGAAGCGCGCAGCCTGGCTAGCGTATTAGAAAATCCGTTGCAGACACCGGTGAGCATCGAGGAAGAGCGCAGCGTCTCGCCTACGCTCGGGCTGGACTCGATTCGCGCGAGCGTTCTCGCCGGCTTGATGGGACTCGCCATCACGCTCGTCTGTGTCCTTGTTTACTATAGGTTCGCCGGGCTGGTTGCCGATCTTGTCTTGATTATTAACCTCGTTCTGTTGCTCGGGGCGTTTAAACTCATTCCCGGTGGCGTCGTGCTCACACTGCCCGGTGTTGCCGGTATTATTCTGACGATAGGTTTGGCGGTCGACGCCAGTGTGTTGATTTACGAACGTCTGCGCGAAGAAATGGCGCTCGGGAAATCGCTCAAGGTCGCGCTAAAAACAGCCTACGAGAAAGCATTTAGCTCCATTTTCGATGCAAATGTTACTACGTTAATCACGGCGGCGATTTTGTTTTTTATGGCAACGGGTCCAGTCAGAGGCTTTGCCATTTCCCTTATGCTCGGCATTCTAGCGTCGTTGTTTACGGCCCTCATCGCGGGCAGGAACTGTCTCGGCTGGTTCGTCGATACAGGACGACTAAAGCGCATCTCGATGTTGCACTTAATTTCAGCGCAAAACATCAATTTCCTCGGCAAAGGCTTTATCGCGTGCATGTGCTCGCTCGCGCTGCTCCTCGCCGGCGCATCGGCCTTTTACAAGCGCGGCGACCGTAACTTTGGTGTCGATTTTCGCGGCGGCGATCTGATTACATTAAGCGCGCCGGGTAAGATTGACATCGGACAGGTGCGCAACGCGCTTAAGCCAATCGGATTTGCCGACGCGTCAATCCAGGAATCCACGCAAGGCGGCAAGAGTTACATCACCATCCGTACGCCCTTGCACACCAGCGACAAAGTGGAAAAGCAAATCATGCAGACGCTCCCAAGCGCTGGATTTAAAGTCGAAGGGTCGGAACGCGTCGGCGCGCTCGTTGGTGGTGAGCTGGCAAAGAGTTCGCTGATCGCGCTGGGCCTCGGCATCTTGGGAATTTTAATTTTCGTAACGTTTCGCTTCGAACTTTCCTTTGCTGTAGGCGCGATTGTCGCGTTGCTGCACGATGTGCTTATGACGGTCGGCGTGTTTGCCCTTCTCGGCCGTGAGCTGACTCTTACGATGGTTGGCGCAGTGCTGACTATCGCCGGTTATTCCATTAACGACACCATCGTCGTTTACGACCGGATCCGTGAAGGCCTTGCTAGTGGCCGACGCGGCACCATCGAGGAGATAATGAACTCCAGCATTAACCAGACGCTCAGCCGTACCATTCTCACGAGCACAGTCACGCTTATCCCGATTCTCTGTTTGTTTTTCTTTGGCGGTGCAGTGTTGCGTGACTTTTCCCTCGCCATCATTATCGGCGTGGTCGTTGGCACTTACTCGTCGATCTTTATCGCCTCGCCCATCGTGCTCTGGTGGACGCGCGCCCGGGGCGGCCG
>QHPM01000205.1 GCA_003219095.1 Verrucomicrobiota bacterium | reverse complement strand
CTTGGCGACGCGATCGATATTCGGCGTGCGATAGCCCATCATCCCCCGGAATTCACAGCGCGCTTTCGAACTGCTGCAACGCCTATCGAGTAGGCGCTGACGTGGGTCTGCCCGGTATTATCGCCGAAGATGACAAGTATGTTCGGTTTCTTGCCGGACGATGGCGCTGGTGATTGCGCGCGTGGTAAAGACGCACATCAGCGCAAGGCTGAGCGCAGCAAAGATGAGTTTTGATTTCATGATAGTCAGGATGCGACTGGTTGAAGTCGCGTCCCCCCACGATGTGAACGAGAGAGCACACCTGTCTATGGGATCTTGGTCGTATCGCGTGTCGGCGAAGGAAAAACGTCCAGGGTTCAACGCCCAATATCCAACGCTCAAGGCAGATGAGATCAGCGCTTGGTCTTGCCGCTGCTTGCCCGCAAGTCCTGGCTCACGGATTTCACACACCGAAAACCGAGATGGTTTGTCCCAGTATTAACTTCACCTTTGCCGCGCGTGCCGACGATGTAGCGCGAACAGTATTGATCGTTGCAAAGAAATGAGCCGCCGCGATGCACGCGCTTCTTCTCGTTAGGCTCGGAAGGATCGAATGGTAAATCGGGACCTTGCGGATTAATTGCGAGCGATCCGGCCTTTGCTAACTGCGCGTAATAGTCGGGTCGATACCAATCGCTGCACCATTCCCAAACATTTCCGGCCATGTCGTAAAGGCCGTATCCATTCGGTGGAAAACTTCTGACTGGCGCGATTCCGGCGAAACCATCTTCGCCCGCATCTTTCACCGGGAATTTCCCCTGCCACGTGTTGGCCATCAATTTTCCGTTGGGACGAAATTCGTCTCCCCAGACATACGTTTTTCCGGAAATGCCGCCGCGCGCTGCGAACTCAAACTCGGCTTCGGTCGGTAAACGTTTGCCGGCCCACTTTGCATAGGCTTCTGCGTCTGGGTAGGCGATTTGTACGACCGGATGCTTCTCTTTGCCTTTGATATCGCTGTTTGACCCAAGCGGGTGACGCCAGTTTGCGCCTTTGACGTAGCTCCACCATTGATAATGATTGTTGAGCGGGACCTCGTGGTCAGTCGGCGCAAAAACGACTGCGCCGGCGACGAGGTTTTCTTCGGGTGCGGTTGGGAATTCTTCCTTCGTCGGCGCGCGTTCCGCGATTGTGACGTAACCCGTCGCGCTGACGAATTTCTCGAACTCTTCGTTCGTCACCGCGGTCGCATCCATCCAGAATCCGTCGACGCGCACACGATGAATCGGTTCCGCGTCGTTTGAGGCCACTGGCATTTCGCAACTGCCGGCCCCGCTTCCGGCCGCCCCCATGAAGAATTCGCCGCCCGGAATCCAAACCATCCCTTCAGGAACGGGGCCCGGCGGTGGCGTTTTATTCTCCAGCGTCGAATGAAAGAGTGAGGCCCCAGTTGTCTCCGGCGACGCCGCAATGCTTACCGGCATCAAGTGCAACGCCAGCGCAGAGAGAACCACGCGACTAACTGCGGCGATGCCTCGTTTCACAAACGTCACGTTATTTATATCCACGGCCGTTACATGCCAAAGATTGCATGCATGGAGGTGCACATTAAGGTTGAAGTTATCGGCTTGCGAAAAACTGAAATCGCACGCGACTCTGGCTAAAATAGCACCGCCAGTTTGAACCATATCGCGAAAAGGGCCCGGCGAACCGCCGTAAGAAATTCTTCGTCATCAAAAGGCTTGGTCAGAAACGCCGTGGCTCCGGCATTCAAGGCCATGGAACGAACTAGCGGATCGTCTTTTTGGGTGAGAATAATGAAGCGTGCCGACAGCGAAATTTTGTGCAGCTGCGATTGAACCTCGAGAAGGCCCGAGGACCGTTCGCTTACTGTGTTTCAATAAGCAGATGTGAACGAATGGCGTTCGGGTGCGTCCACCCGGCGAGGCCATGTCATCTGAAACCGTGCAGAAAATTATGTAAGAGTCCGAGAATTCCTGCTCCGATTATTACAGGAATGATGTCGATTTTGTAGCGTA
>QHPM01000304.1 GCA_003219095.1 Verrucomicrobiota bacterium | reverse complement strand
GGATCGCCCATCCCGGCTACAATGCGTTAACGGTTGGCCGGTACCGGCACAGCCTCTTCCATGCGTGTCGTTGTCGTGGTCACCGCTTGCCGGTGCCAGTCGAGATCTGGCGCCGGTTGCGGGCTGTAAAGATCGCGTCGGTTAGCGATGGTAGTGCAGGAGCATTCCAGAGCGAGCAACATAAAGAGAGCGAGCCATTTCACGCCTTCGATGGAACCAAATGGAGCTAGTGTTGTCAATGCGGAGACAGAGGGAAAACGACGATGACGAAGCCGGAACGCCGAAAAAGCACGCCTCTCTCCCTCGTCACTGTTTCGGATTTCGTCATTAGGAATTCATTCGTCATTCGGATTTCGTCACTCTCCTCTGATCTCTTTCTCGTTGCTGTTGCAGGATGGTGATCTTGCGCGAAAGTTTTTCCTCCGTCAGGGGCTATGGACTGAGGGCTTACGAACCCCGCCAGGGCAGGAATGCAGCAACGGTAGTCTGACCTTCTTTGCCGTAGTTCTCTGGCGGACTTTTTTCCCAGTGAAATTGTTGAAAGTGAAGACGGCGAGATTTGCTCAGATCGTGGAAAAGTCTGGTCGGCCGGAACCTTATACGCTTTGGCAAAAGCCGTCGGCAGATCGACATTTTCAGTCTCAAATTAAGAATAATCGCGTCATGACAATTCAGCGAAGCGAGACTGGAACTGAATTTGGAATCGTCGGCTTTAAACAGGCACAGGGCGCCCGCTATCTAATTTTTCCGAAATCGCTAAAGCGATTCGACAACAGGCGTGTCGTCGGAATCAATTGGGATTTATTGCGCGCAAAATGAGGTGGATCGATATTATGATAGTAGGCGGCGGAAACCGCATTTATTTAGCATCGTCCGTGGAGCCCCCCTCGGCAGATTTAGGCCTCTGAGCTTGTTGAAACGGCGGCTGATCCAGCTGGAGCGTCGCCGCATCTCGGAAATCGTGATAAGATTAAGTGCATGAACGAAACTACCTTTGGCGAGAAGCGCGTTGCGCAATTAAGCCAGGACGAGCTCCTTCGATACTCTCGGCAAATCAACCTTGCTCAGGTGGGTGAGGACGGTCAGCGCCGATTGAAAGAAGCTCGGGTGTTGTGTATCGGGGCCGGCGGCCTCGGGTCGCCCGCGGCGCTTTACCTTGCCGCCGCCGGAATTGGGACAATCGGAGTTGTTGATCAGGACACGGTTGATCTCAGCAACCTTCATCGACAGCTATTGCATGAAACGAATGACGTTGGCCGTGCGAAAACCGATTCGGCGCGCGCACGTTTGCTTGCCATTAATCCAACGATCGAAGTCGAGACCTACACCACACGCCTGTGCGGAAGCACCGCCATCGAGTTAATTCGCAATTACGACATCGTTGTCGATGGCTCCGATAATCTGCCGACGCGTTACCTTTCGAGCGACGTTTGTGTTTGGGAAAGGAAACCAAACATCTACGGCTCGGTCCATCAATTCGAAGGACAGGCCTCCCTCTTTGCGCCCCATCTTGGCGGGCCCTGTTACCGTTGCCTGTTCCCGGAGCCGCCACCGCCGGAGGCCATTCCAAGTTGCGCCGAAGCCGGTGTTCTTGGGGTTGTTCCAGGTTTGATTGGAATCATTCAGGCGTTGGAAGTGATCAAGTTAATCATCGGCAGGGGTGACAATCTCCTCGGACGTCTCTTGCATGTTGACGCGCTAACTCTGCGGTTTCGTGAATTCAATATTCGCCGCGATCCAGACTGTCCGGTGTGCGGCGAATCACCGGTAATCACGGAGCCGATTGACTACGAACAATTCTGCAACCGTTCAATCAGTTCAACCGTTCGAGGAATTTCCGCTACCCAATTGCACGAAATGATATCTCGTGGCCAGGAGGTTGCGGTGGTTGATGTACGCGAGCCATTCGAGTTTGAGATCGCGCGCATTCCAAATTCGCAACTGATTCCACTCGGCACGATTCCGGAGCGATTGACAGAAATTCCACGGACAGAAACGACCGTCGTGATGTGCAAAACCGGTGTCCGCAGCGCACGCGCGATCGAGTTTCTGCGTGGCGAAGGCTTCGAGAATTTACTCAATCTCAAAGGCGGCCTCGATGCATGGCGCGAAGAAGTCGACCCGACGATGCGAAAATACTAGGAGCCGTCTGCGAAATATCGAATTAACATTTGAGTGTTGCACCTGCGACATTCAAATGTTAACTCGCTCTACCGGCGGCTGATGATCACACTGTCATCGGCCAGTGGGCATGGCAGCTTTGCGCGTTGCAGTTCTCCGCGCCTGTGCTTATCAGAAGCGCGATGCGTTTTGCCGTTCTGCCCGTCATGATCGCGCTGCTTGGTGCTGGGTGCGATCGAATGATCACGCCGCGGCACACGCAACAACTCAAAGATGCAGAGAGCAAAGCGGCCGCGGGCGATTTTGCGCGCGCGGTCAGCTTGTACGAGTCCGCGCTGGAAGATCGGCCGGGCGATGCCGAAGTGCATTACAAGCTCGCGCTACTCTACGATGATAAGATGAACGACCCGTTAAATGCGCTGCATCATTTCAAACGTTACCTGATCATCGCGCCGAGCGGCGCACGAGCAAACGAGGTAAAAGGTTTCGTGAAACGCGATGAGGTCGCGCTTCTGACCAGCCTCTCAGGAGACGCGCTCATTTCGCGCGCCGAAGCAACGCGTTTACGGAATGAAAACTTGTCGTTGCGAAAAGATCTGGATGAAGCGCGTGGACGGGCCCATATCGCCACGATTGAACAGACTCCCACCCCGGGAAAAACGAAAGGGGCTGAAACCGCGAAGCAAACTTACGTGGTGCAGCGGGGTGATACTCTGGCATCGATCTCACGAAAATTTTACAAAACATCGACGCGCTGGAAACAGATTCTCGAAGCCAATCGAAATGTGATCGACAATCCGAAAAAATTGGCAGCAGGTCAGACGCTGGTTATTCCGCAGCACTAGAGCCCAACGGACTCTATTGAATGGTGGGCGTCGAAAGGCAAGGAAGCGGGTTTAGACGCGACATGCTTGTAGCAAATCAACCTGTACGGGGAGCTCCGTTGGGAATAGCTGGAAGCCTAACTTCCGAAACCCCCTTAACGCGCTCTTAATCCGTATCACCAGAATTATGGTTTAGGATTTCGGTCGCCCGGAGGAGTTCGATACGGCGTTGGTTGCGGACGGGTTGAAGCATCCACGTCGCGCGCGCCCATTCCGGTTGGGTCGATGAGCGGATTAAAGAGTGGTCCGCCCGATTTTTTCTGACTCTCGGCTACACTGCGCATGAGATGCAGATTGGGCAGCGGCGGGAATTCGGTAATCAGGACCGCGGTCCGGAGAACGAGACCTTCGTCTATGTCGACTGGCTCAGGCACCTGCGTCGCGCCGGCTTTGACCACGAGCATTTGGCCAGCGTGCACTGTAATTTTCTTTTCCGGATGTTTCGTGAGCCAGGCCTGACTGTTTCCTTCGAGAACGATGAGCTTGCTGTAATTGCCCGGCCGCGACTCGAACATCACCGTCGTTCCTGTTATGCCGACGGTGAGCGTGCTGCTGCGAATACGCGTGCCACTGGAAGCCTTTGGCATCCGTAAAAGGATGGCTCCGCTTTCGACATTCACGTTGCGACCATCTTGATCGAAAGAAAAAATACTATTCGCGCCGACACGGGTAATTGTTAAATCCGCGAAAGTAAGTTCCGCACGTGAATCAGCCCCGGTGTGGACAGCGCTACCATCCATGACGTTATCGTTCAAGTGCGCCGGACGAGGAGCGACGTGCGGGGGCAATAGCTTGACGTCCCGCACGACCTGAGTGACGCGGGCCTCTTTTCTTTGCGCAGCAGCCAGCAGCAAAATCGCGGCCGAGCTAAAGAGCAGCACCAAGCCCGCACGCAGCACTGAACGGTTGAAAATCGATTTCATGGTTGTTTCAAAATCTAAACTTCGCGGCGGCCGATAATTCCATTCTCATCACCCTGATCGTTGAATAGACGAGAGAGGCGAGTTTCGTTTCGCGCAGGGGCGCGGTCAGAATCAAGCAGCAAAACCGGCAAGCCCCAGGAAAGCGGAGGGTCGGCGATGAACCATGGAGCTTGCTCATTTGCGTCGCGAAGCGCAATGAATCAAGCAACTACCACCCGGTTAGTTGAACGAAGGAGCTTGATTAAGCGGTAGCGGGTTATTCGCGCCAGCTCCGCCAAAAGTACCGGTGCGCGAGCCATTCCCGCCAAAACCGCTGTAATTGGCATTATTAGTAAAGACACTCGCGGGATTGCTGCCGCCTATTGTAACTACCACACCATTGAAAATGTTAACGGTATTTCCGGCAATGATCTTTGTGCTCGCTCCACCCAGCGTCACATCGGCAACGAAGTTCACTGTGCCGTTACTCCCAGGCGAATAAAGCTTCAAGGTTGTGTCGGCCGACAACAGACCATTGCCGATGGTGAGCACGCCATTGTTTCCCAACGCCGCCACTTTGATGACATCGGCATGCGCATCAATGCGGTCACCTTCACCCGGGCCCCCGAGAGCAATCTGGCCGTTGTCGCCGGTGTGACGAATATCGATTGTGCCGCGATCAGCCACGATTTTTCCCTTTACGTTTGCGACACTACTCGCGCCGGTGGCCAAAATCGTCACTTTCCCGCCCGGTCCCGGGGCAGCGGCATCGAGTAAGGAAAGGAGTTCGGAAGTATTGGACAAGTTAATTGCTAGCCCGCTCGGCTTACCACTCTTCAATGCGATGTTGCCGCCGCGAGCGCTACGCCGCCTCAACTTGGCTGAGCCCTTGTCGGAGGAAGAGACTTCGATTCGCGAGCTGACCGCCACAGAATCATTGGTCGAGGTCAGGTTTACGGTTCCGCCATTGCCGTGCGGAGAGAAAGGCGATTGCACATAGCCGCTAGTCGCTTCAATCGGAGCATTTACCTCGACGGGACCGGCGGCAGTGACATTGACGATCCCGCCATTGCCACGAGCGAATGGACCGTCGGCATTGAACTCTCCGCCGTTGGCTTTAACAGAGGCAAAATCACCTTCACTACCAACGACCAATCCGCCGATGGTAATGTTAAGAGTGATATTACCGCCGTTGCCCGGCGCCGAAGGGGGTGCGACCGGATTCGCATTAAGACCATTGGCGAATAAAACTGGAATGGCCGGTCCGGCGCTGCTGATTGAACCAACCGTCATACTGAAATCGCGCGGAGAAAACGCGTCGTTCCCATTGCCAGCGTAAATCGGCGCGACCCTTGAAGTATTGATGAAAGAAATGCTCGCGGCATTGATGGTATCGGTAAGCACTCCGGCGCCGAATAAGGCAGAGCTATTATCGATCGTGATATTGCCCCCGGCGGTGAGCGTGCCGGCAATAGCGCCGGGCGCAAAAATATTGCCGGTAGCTATTACGCTCGAGTTGACGGGAACGAGAATCCCGCCACCGGCGAAAATATTTCCACCGGCCGTGATATTGCCGGTTAGATCGCTAGCATCCTTATCGAGGCGAAGCAGACCAATGGTAGAAGTGATATCGCCCGCTGCCGCGATTGAGCCTCCAATCGCATCGATCCCGTTAGCTGCGGTGATACTTCCACCCGCCGCGATGTTCCCGGCGTAGATGCTGCCCGCGTTAATGTCGTGACCAGCTTGCAGACTCGCGATCTCGATCGGACCGGAAGCGGAAATCGATCCGCCCGCGGTAATGCTGCCGGAAAGCATCATCGTTTGGGAAACCGGAACATGCGACGAGAGAAGATTGATGTCTCCGTCGGAATGAAGCGCGAGATTCGGTCCGACAAAGTTGATGTTCGGCGCCTGAATGCCACCCAATCCGGCCGTGAAACTAACGCCGGTATTGCTAAAATCGAACGTGAATGGCTCGGAGCTGGCGAAGTTGATGGTGCCCCCGTGCCCGGTAATCGAGGCTCGATTGATCGGACCGGCAACGGGTATGAACGTGAGAGTGCCGGCTGCATTCAGATCCACGGTACCTCCCGGCACGTTGGCAAACTTGCCGGCATCGAAGGTAACATTCCCCCCAATGGAATTAATCGTCACCTCGTGCGCCGAGACAATCCCGCTACCTTGCTGAAAGTCGCCGTTCGAAAACGCGTTAAAGTTATCCACCGTCACATTGCCATTGACCTGCACGGTGCCTTCTGAATTAAGGAGAAGATTACTCGAACCGCTGATTGGCGACGCCAGATTCAACGCTACGCGATCACCGCGCGCATAGAAAAAGAGATTTGGAATGTTCTGAAAAGAAATTCCGCTACCGAGAATAATCGAGCCTTTTTGCGTCGCCAGCAGCACCGAATTCAAACCGCCAAAGGTCAAACTGCCACCGGACGAAGCACTGCTAATTCCATCCACTCCCAGGAGACCCAGCTTGGTTATGCCATTCGGAATAGAAATCGCTGGATTAGAAACCAATTGAAGATTTTGAAATTTGAAGACCGCAATATTGTTGAGATCGAAAAATGAACGATCCGGCGTATCGAAGCCGCTTGCGGTATCGAATGGTCTGGTCGCGCGAAAAAACCAAAGCGAACGGATACCGTCCAGCGGGGTGTTCCGATAAATCTTGCCGTAGTTGGTTGTGGTGTTGGAAACTACTTTTGGAGGACCCGCAGTAGTAAGCTCATTGTCTCCGCCAAGTGGGTATGGGTTTGGCGAAGTAATCGTTTCCGGCGGTCCAAATTCGGTCGGCCCTGGTGTGTTTTGTTGCCCCGATATCTGTGCGATTATATGCTCCTGGTCAGTCAGAATCATTGAAGTGCCACCCCCGTAGATCGCGAGATTCGTTTCATACAACTCGCCCTCGGCCCGTTCTTTATCCTGGTCCGTCTCGGTTTGCGCGATGAGGTCTTCGCTTCCCATTTTCCCAAAGCCTTTGATGAGATGCGAAGTTTTTCTGAGCTTGCGAATGTCAACATCAACTGGATTGGGTAAATTCTTGGCGTCGGGCTTGGCAATCAACATTTGCCCGGCGTGCACCAGTACGGATTCACCGACATGACCGGGAAGAAAGACTCGCCCTGTGCCTTCCAGGACGATGAATTTAATGTAGGAATTCTTATGGAACTCGAGCATCACGGTGGTACCCGTGATCGCCGCCGTTACTGCGGCCGTGTTGATTTTTGCGCCACCGGCATTTTTCGGCACGCGCAACAGCATCGCGCCATCGGTTAGCTCGAGGTTTCGTGTTCCTTCGTTAAAACTGAAGATGGTGTTCGCGCCAAGTCGCGCCAGAGTTGCGTCTGGAAACATGAGTTCCGTGCGCGATTCGATGCCCGTGCGCACTGCGGTACCATCACCGCTTCCTTTAAGTCCGCTGCGTGGGCACTAGCACATGCGGCCAAGATCGCGCCCAGTAGAGAAAACCTTCGAACCCGGGAACACATAGCCCGTAGTCTATTCATAAATTGGCGAGAAAGAAAAGCTTTATCCGCCAGGCGGCGGACCGATGGGAGGACCGGGCTGCACTCCTGCGGATTATTGGCTTTGCCCGGTCAAAAACTCCTGCCCGTGAACCCACTTCCACCAGACCAACAAGTCGTGAAGCTGCGAGCTGTTGCGCTGGAGTCGGTGTCGGGGTTGGAGTTGAAGTTGGAGTGGGAGTGGGAGTTGGAGATTGAGCAGCGTTGCTTTCTGCTGATACTGCCACGTCGACTTTATTGGGATCAGTCAGCACCACGTTTGTTCCAGCTCCGAAGATCGCCAAATTTGTTTCATACAATTGGCCGGATGTTTTTTGCTCGTTTTGTTTTGTCTTTTCGAAGGCGATTAATGTTTCGCTCCCCAATGGGCCAAACCCCATAATTAAGAGGGAACTCTCCGTAATCTTCTGGATATCGACATCGACCGGCTCCGGAATCATTTTCGAATCCGACGGCATGATGATCATTTGCCCGGCTTTCACCAGGACCGACTCCCCAAGATGTCCAGGTACGTAAAGCCGCGCAGTTCCTTCCAATACGATAAACTTGTAATAGGAATTCTTGTTCTTCTTCGTTAACGCATGTGTCTCCACCATCACGGTGGTGCCGGTAATCGCAGCGGTTACCGCCGATGAATTGATTTTTGCTCCACCCGCTCCTTTCGGAACGCGCAGCAGCATCCTTCCATCCTGCAAGTTTAGGCTGCGAGTACCTTCGCTGAAACTGAAGAGCGTGTTCGCTCCTAGTCGAGCCGGGGTTTGATCGGTAAACTTTAACTCGCTGCGCGAATCCGCTCCGGTGCGCACTGCAGTCCCATCTCGCACTTCATCGCTGACCGCGGCCGGCCGTGTCGCCGCACCGGTAGACAATAACTTGACATCCTTCACGACCTCTGTGACCCGGGCTTCCTTCAATTGTGCGGCAGGCACATTCACAGCCGAGGAGATGATTACCCCTAAGACGGCGAAGTTCCGAATCGTAGCGCGCCGGCTCATTCGGACAGATATGCCATTCTTAGAATTTAAGTGTCAAAGCCAATGAGCCGCCCAGATTAACAACGGAATAATCAAAAACGCTGTGGTTCGACTGGTTCCAGGCAAAAGTACTGACCGCGCTGAAAGTGAGCCATTCACGAACCCGGTAATCGGCGGTGAGAGCGAGTAGCTCGCACTGAGAAGTTACGGCTCAACTGTACATGGTAGTCGGCGTAGATTTCTAAGTCGCTGCGCTGTGGCCCAGCCGGAGTAGCTGCGAAGCTCACATTCGCAAGCGCCCCGAGGGTTAGCTGCATGGCGCGGCCAAATTGAATAGGGAGATCGGCGCTGGCGATAATCGAGTGATTGGCAAAGAACTGATTCCATTCATCGTCAGTCAGTCGATTGTAATCGTAAACCAACCGCAACGAGAGATTATGATACTGGGGAAGGTAATAAACTACTCCGGCGATGGCATCGAAGCTGGTGAAGTTAAACGCGCCAAGTCTGTCGTAATAGAACAATTGCTGAGACGCGATGAATTCGCCATAGAGTGTCTTCATCAACCTTGGCTGGTAGGCAAAAACAAATGCCGGCGCGAAGACGCCATCACTCACCTCGCCTGTTCGCACCAGCGCAACATTTGAAGTCCAGTAGTAAGGCAGCGAAGCCGAAAAAGTAAACGGCAGGTATTGCTCCTGCCGCTTCAAGATCGCCTGTACTCCAAGATCGGCATCATTGGCGCTGGGAGCCGCATAACCAAAAGCATTGGCGCTCTGGTTGATCGGTTCGCCCGGGCGAATGCTCGGTTCGGAGCGAAAAATTTGCGAACGATCAACGTCTTGCGAGGTCTGCCCCGTTTGCCCCATCGCCCTGCCGCAGACGAGCGTCCCAGTCACCAGACACAACACGATTGCGAAGTTGCAGCGGGTCATCGGCAGGAGACAACAGAACCTTTATTTCTGAATAACATTGCCGCTTTCGTCAAGTGAATTGCGGGAAAAAGCGGCATACCTTGTGTAGAGGCGGCCGTGTCGGCCGAGATTGCCCGCGTGTGCGGCCTACACGGCCGCCTCTACACCTACAACCCTATTAGCTGCCGCTGCCACGCTACCAGTAACTGTTCTGCGCGCGCGCCATTTGCCGCAATGGCATCGATCGTCGCCCGCGGCGCGATAAACGATGGCTCGATTTTCAGCTCGCTGGCGGCGTGATCACGTCGTTTGCGCAACGTCTCGGCTGCGCGTTCCATCTCACGCGTAGGCCGCTCCCCTCGCCGCTTTCGTGTTTCCGGCCAGTCTTCCTCCTTCAAAGAAAGCGCGGAGTTTATCGTCGCTTGAAAATCGCGCGCTCGCCGCTCCGAAAAGTGACGGAATTGCAGCGTTTCGCCTCTGCAAGCAGCGCGCGCGGTCTCAATCAATTGATCATTCCGCAAAACGTGAAAAGAGGGCCGATCGAATCGCTCCGCCTCGCGATCGCGCCAATGCCACAAGGCACGCAATATCGCCGCTTCCCGGCCGCGAATCAGTCCGGAACCGGGAATTCGCCATGCCTTCTCCGCATCGCGCTCACGGTCGATCGCCGCCAACACGATCGCGCGCTCACACGATTGCTGAAACCATTCGAATCGATCGCGTTCGATCAGTTGTTTCGCCAGCTTCTCGGCTAGCGGCAACAAATAATGAGTATCGTTACGCGCATACTCTTCCATCTTCGGCGAGAGCGGGCGCAAGGCCCAGTTTGCTTTCTGCGAACCCTTGGCCAGCTGGATCCCGAAGTATTTCTCGACCAATGCGGCATAACTAAATTCGCGGACGCCCAGTAATCGCGCGGCGATGACGGTGTCGAAGAGACGGGCCGGCTGGAAATTGAGCGCTCGCCTCAACAAACGCAGATCGTAATCCGCGCCGTGCAGCACAATTTCCTTTCGCGCGAGTGTATCGGCTAGCGGCGCCAGATCGTTTTCCACCAGCGGATCAACCAGAAAATCGCCCTCCGGCAAGCTCACCTGTAGCAGGCAAAGTTTTTCCCGATAGCAATGCAGGCTATCGGCTTCGGTATCGACGGCGACGCGCGCGTTACGTTCGATGAGAGGCAGCAGTTCCGCCAATTGCGCGGCGTTCGCGATCAGGCCTTCTGATAATGACGAATGACGAATGGTCCGAGCCGGACTGGCGTTGAATGACGAATCAATGACGAAATCCGAATCAGCGCGGGATGTATGGGCTCGTCCCTTCGTCATTCGAGCATTCGTGCTTCCTTCGTCATTCGTCATTCGTGCTTCGTCATTCTCCACTGGCTCACCGCAGCCCCGCCAGCAGCAGTTCGGCATTCGTTTTTGTCGCCTGCAAATTAGAGATCAGAGTCTCCATCGCCTCGATCGGTGGCAGGGCGGCCATTTTTTTGCGCAGCACCTGCACCCGTTCCCATTCGTCCGGGTGATAGAGCAAGTCCTCGCGGCGCGTTGCGGTTTGGAGCGGTTGAATGGCCGGATACAGCCGTTTCTCTACCAACGCGCGATCGAGATGCAGCTCCATGTTTCCTGTGCCTTTGAATTCTTCGAAAATGACTTCGTCCATTCGGCTTCCAGTATCAATCAAGGCCGTCGCTAAAATCGTTAGGCTCCCGCCTTCTTCCACATTCCGGGCGGCGCCGAAAAACCGCTTCGGTTTCATCAGCGCTTTCGATTCTACTCCCCCCGACATGATCCGGCCGCGGTTCGGTTGCAAATTGTTATAGCCGCGAGCCAGGCGGGTAATGGAATC
>QHPM01000303.1 GCA_003219095.1 Verrucomicrobiota bacterium | reverse complement strand
GGCCGTGCCGCAAAGTTTAAAATCCATGTCACCGAAATGGTCCTCGGAACCGATGATATCGGTGAGCAACTCGTAACGTTTCAGTTGATCGTTTTCGTATTCGGTAACGAGACCGACGGAAATTCCGGCGACCACATCTTTCACCGGCACCCCCGCGTCCATGAGGGCGAGCATTCCGCCGCACACGCTCGCCATCGAAGTCGAGCCATTCGATTCCATTACTTCGCTGGAAATACGGATGGCATAACGAAAATCGTTTTCGCTCGGCACCACCGGCTCGAGGGAACGTTCCGCCAAGGCCCCGTGGCCGATCTCGCGCCGGCTCGCTCCGCCAAACCTTCCAGTTTCGCCGACTGAGAACGGCGGGAAATTGTAGTGCAGCAAAAACCGTTTCGATTGTTCGCCGCCGCCGTAGGCATCGATCATTTGCGCTTCCTCGATCGGGGCGAGCGTGGCAAGGGCGAGGGCCTGCGTTTCGCCGCGCTGAAAAATGGCTGAGCCGTGCGCGCGTGGCAGCACCCCAACTTCGCAGCTGATTTGCCGTAAATCCTGATAGCCGCGTCCATCCATCCGCTTCTGTTTTTCCAGAACACTGACGCGGAACGCTTTCTTCTGGACGTAGTCGAAGGCCTGCGAAATGGCGAAATCATCCGCCTCGGGATATTTTTGCAGCATCGCCGCCTTCACTTCCTCGCGTAACGCTTGCACCGCCTTCGAGCGCGCAACTTTCCCCTGCGTGTAAAGTGCCCCCTCAATGCGATCCCCTGCGACCTGATAGGCGATTTCGAGCAGTTCCGGTTTTACGCTCAGCAGCGGCATCTCGCGCTTCGGCTTCCCAACTTGTGCCGCCAGTTCTTTTTGCGCGCGAATCATCTCGCGCGCGTGGCCATGGGCAAACTCCAACGCTTTCACGAACTCCGCTTCCGGCAATTCATTGGCGGCACCTTCGATCATGATGACATCGTTTTCCGTGCCGACATAAATCAGATCTAGATCGCTCTGGACCCGCTCGGCGTGAGTTGGATTCGCGACGAACTCACCGTTCACTCGCCCAATGCGGACCGCGCCGATCGGCCCTCTGAATGGAATGTCGGAAACGGTCAGTGCCGCTGACGCACCGTTCATCGACAAAATATCCGGATCATTTTCGCCATCGGCGCTGAGCAAAATCGAGATGACCTGGGTGTCGTAGAAATAACCTTGCGGGAAGAGCGGACGCAGCGGCCGGTCCGTCATGCGCGAGGTGAGCGTTTCTTTTTCCGTCGGGCGCCCTTCGCGTTTGAAATAACCGCCGGGAAATTTTCCCGCCGCTGCCGCTTTTTCGCGGTAATCGACCGTCAGGGGAAAAAAGTCCTGACCTTCCTTAATGGTCGTGGCCGAGACTGCGCTCGCCAGGACGATGGTTTCACCGCAAGAAACTATGACGGATCCGTCGGACAGTTTCGCGATCTTGCCGCTTTCAATAAAGATAGAATTGGCGCCTATTTGCGCCGTGACCTTGTGTTGCATTTTTACTCTCCTGGATGTGCGAGAATCCAGGCCGGTCACCCTGATTGTAGGTGTCAATTCCGAAACCTGGTTCGGCCCTGAAACCTAAAACCCAAGGTGCCTTTTCGGCCTGGCCTTGCAGTTTTATTTTCGTCGGCTTCGATGCGGAAACTGCGGTTACTTCCGCAGGTTCAGCTTGTCGATCACCTTTTTATAGCGCTCGGTTTTCGAGCGGTTGAGATAATCGAGCAGGCTGCGGCGCTGCGCGACCATTTTCAAAAGGCCGCGCCGCGAAGAATGGTCCTTCGCGTTGGTCTTGAGGTGTTCGGTCAATTGCGCGATCCGTTGCGTCAGCAACGCGACTTGGACGTCAGCGCTGCCCGTGTCCTTCTCATGCAGTTGGAACTCCTTGAGATCCACCGTTTCCGTGTTCTCAGCCATAAACGAAGCGCCTATTGTAGATGAAGAACGCCAATTCGCAAGTAGCGGCGGGTTCGTTCGGGAAACGACCGCTGTTCAAATTAGGACCGAGGTGATAGAAGAAATCGATGAAGCCTGACGCCGACTTTCATCACCTCGTCCGCCGCTTTAACCAGGCTAGAGTGGTCTGGTATTGTTTTCAAAAGAGGCGTGGCCTCGCGTCGGTTACCGCAACAACCTGTGCCATTAACGAAGAAAATTGTCGATCATCTGGATTGGATTGCGGCCGAGCAAGAGTGTTGGACCACACGCGCGATTGGGCGAGCGACTCCATAATGTATCGCAGAATGTGAGACCGCCGCCGCCAACCGGCTAACCTGGGAGAAAAAATACGATGACCAATTCAAGATCGTATTCGATGCCATCCGCGAATTAATGACGCGATCCGAAAAGCCGAAGCGCCGCATCGGATTCCATTCATGACAAATTCAACACCGCAGGAGAAACACGACGAACTCGGTCCCTTCGCTTACCGGGACGGGCGCCGGCTTCTCATCCTGATTGTCCTCCTGATCGCTGGCTGGCTCCTTCTGCGCGCGCTCGTGCCGGTCCTGTTGCTTTTCGGAATCGTGATCTTGTTGGCGATGGTGCTGAATCCGATCGTCGTTTATCTGGAGCGCCAACGCGTCCCTCGGCCGGCTGGCGTGGCTCTTGTCCTAATCGCGCTGGCCACAATCGTGGTCTTGGTCGTTGCAGTAGCGGTGCCGACTTTTACGGATGAATTGCAATTGTTGATCCAACGCGCCCCTGACGCCTGGCAATCAATTCGTGCCCATATCGCCGATTTCGCCGAGCGCTATCCCGCGTTGCAAAACGCCCTGCCGCAGGCCGACCAGATTGCCGCCACGGTGGGCAACCAGGCCGGCACAATGGCGAACGTGCTTCTGCGTTCAACCATCGGTGTCGTCGGCGGCGTTTTTGTTTTCGTTTTTGCCGTTCTGCTTCTGATTTTTGTGCTTTCAAATCCGCGGCCGCTGATCGTTGGTTATCTGGCGGTAATACCAGATCGCCATCGTGAAAAGGCGCGGCGTACTCTCATCCGGATGATGGAACAAATGACGGCGTGGGCGCGTGGCGTCGCCATCAATGGCGTCATCACTGGTGCGTCCACCGGCATTTTATTGTGGGCAGTGGGAGTACAGCCGGCATTCGTTTTCGGCGTGCTTGCGTTTTTCGGCGAATTCTTGCCAAACATTGGACCCGTGCTGGTCGCGTTCCCGATAATGTTCGTCGCTTTAAGCATTAGCGTGACGAAATTCTGGCTCGCGTTGGCGGCAATCTTATTCGTGCAACAGATCGAGGTGAATTTCCTCGTGCCTTACATTCTTGGAAAAGAAATGCGACTAAATCCGGTCCTTATTTTGTTTTTTACCGTCGCGATGGGCTGGCTCTTTGGGCTGGCCGGCGCCATTCTGGCTTTGCCCGCAGCGGCGTTGACCAAAATTGTTATCGAAGAATTTTATCTTCGCCCGCGAGAGGTCGATTACAAGTCGCTCGAACGCGAGGCCGATCGAATTGTCCGCACCGAATCAGCAGGCGATACTCTCGGCTTATGAATCGAATCGCTCTTTTCATGCTTGAATTGGTTCTGGCGAGTAGCGCGTTCGCTCAGAAAATTTCTCTCGTCGGCGGCACTGTGATTAATCCCGCAGACGGCAAAATCACCGAGAATGCAGTTCTCGTAATCAATGGCGACAAGATCGAGAGCGTTGCTAGCCGCAGGGAAAGCGGTGTTCCAGTTGGTTCGCGCTGGGTCGAATGCGCCGGGAAATTCATCCTTCCCGGCAGTATCGATACTCACGTCCATTTCTTTCAGTCCGGCGATCTTTTTACCCGACCAGATGGCGCCGATCTCAACAGCGTCAGGCCGTACAGGGATGAAGTAGCCTGGATTAAATCGCATCTATCCGACACTTTTGCGCGTTATTTGCGTTGCGGCATTACCAGCGTGGTCGATGTCGGCGGTCCGATGTGGAATTTCGAGGTTCGCAAGATTGCCAATACGACCGCGAAGGCGCCGCGTGTGGCCGTAGCAGGCCCGTTAATTTCCAGCGTCTCGCGCGAAAAACTTGATCTGGGCGATCCGCCGATCGTCAAGATCGACACGCCGGATCAAGCGCGCGAGTTCGTGCGCAAACTGGCCACGCAAAATGCGGATCTGGTAAAAATTTGGTACATCGTCGACCCGGATCATCCGGTTGATTCGTTCCGGCCGATCGTTCGCGCCACGATTGAAGAAAGCCACGCCCACAAAATTCGTGTGGCCGTTCACGCGACCGAACTGGAAACGGCGCGCGCCGCCGTGGAGGAAGGCGCTGATGTCCTGGTCCACAGCGTCGTTGACAAGCCGATAGACGACGCGTTCGTGAAGCTGCTAAAGGATCGACATACGATTTTGTGTCCGACACTTGTCGTCTTCGAGCGCTATGGCCGCACCTTCGCCAATAGACTCAACCTTACGCCTGAAGAAAAAGCGTGGGGCAATCCGGAAGTGATCGCGTCGCTCGACGTCAGGAAAATTCCGCCGGACAAACTGCCCGAGCGGATCAAGACCGCGCTGGCCAAGCCGGAGGAGGCGCTCGAGCGCATCAAGAAAACCTACGACGTCGCCTTCAAGAATCTAAAAACACTGGAGGATGCGGGAGTTACGATCGCAGCCGGCACCGACGCCGGAAACATCGGCACCATTCACGGGCCGGCTTTGTTCCGCGAGTTTCAGTTAATGAAGGAAGCCGGGCTGACGCCGATGCAGATTCTGCAATGTGCTACTTCGAACGCCGCGCAATTGTTCGGCGGCGAAACCGGCGCGCATATCGGTAGAATAGAAAAGGGATCGTTCGCCGATCTCGTAATCCTGAATTCCAATCCGGCCGACGACATCGCGCACGCTTCGGATATTGAGAGTGTGATGAAAAATGGTGTACTCTATTCTGCGAATGATCTTTTGACCGCACCGGCACCGTAGCGCAAACATGCGGCGCAAAGGTTGGGTGGTCGCAGCGGTTGCAGCTTTGCTAATCCTTGGCGCGATTGGAATCGCCTGGCTCAATCCGCAGTTGAGTCACTACATCGAAAGCGATCGTTTTCGCGCGGAATTAGAAAAAGAGACGGCCAAAGGGTTGCATTTCCCGGACGGACACTACGCGCCGATTCATCGCAAAGGTTTTCTCACCGCGGCGTCGGACCGATTTCAAGCTGACAGCGGCCGCAAGGCGCTCCGCGCGATCGATGCGCAAGGCATCACCGCCCGGTTTAATCCATGGGGCGCATTCTTCAGGCGCTGGCAGCTCGACGACGTCCATATCGATTCAGGCGAAGTCGAAATCCAAACCTACACGCCCATTCCGGAGCCGAGCCCGGCCAAACCCTGGTTCCACGTTTTCCTCCCGCGGCGCGTTTATCTCAAGCGCGTCGAAGCGAATCCGGCCGACGTGACCTGGCGTTTTCGGGGCGAGAAAGGCGGATTCTTCGGCACGCGCCTCGCCATCACGCCCCATGGCCGGGACTTCAACTATCAAGCGAGCGGCGGAACCTTAAAGATGGCGCTGATTCCGAATTTGCAATTGCGCGATACGCATCTGCTCATCACCAGGAAATTGCTCACACTTTACAATCTTGATCTACGGCCGGGTGGCGACGCGAGTGGCAGCATTCACGCTGCAGGGACCGCGGGAACGGGCGGGGATCGGAGCGTCGATTTCACTTTTAGCTTTGAACGCGTCCCCATTGAGGAATGGCTGCCGAAACAATGGCGGGAGCACGTCAGCGGCAAGGCTTCGGGGAAAATTCTGTGGCGCGGAAAAAATTCGAAGCTGGAGAGTTCCACCGGCAAAGCAACCTTGCGCGTGGATGGCGGATTGTTCCTTCGCCCTAGCGTGGAATTATCCGAGAGCGGAAATCAAAAACATCGTAATTGAAGAGAAGGGGAAATTTCGCGCAGAAGGAACGATCCAGGTCGAAAAGAAAGCGTTGAGCGGTGTGATGGAGCTTGGAGTTGCGCGCCATTTGCTCGACTGGTTGCCGAAGCCGGAGGAAGTCTTTCCAGATGAACACGATGGCTACCTTTGGACAACGGTCCATTTATCGGGCACCACGGACGCACCGCAGCAGGACTTGAGTCCGCGTATCATGGAAGTGCTCAAAGAGAATCCTGGCGCAGCACTCGGACTCTTGCTCCGCCAATTTAGCGAGTGGTTGAAAAATGTACTCGGGAGCGGGTAATCGACCCTTTTGTCATCCCGAGCGACAGCCGAGGGATCCCGTGAAGTTATCTTAAAAAGTTTCGCATCGGGATCCTTCGACTTCGCTCAGGATGACAGACAGCGAATCTCGCTACAGTGGACGGAGTGCGCACTACTCGATTACATTGCATCCATCATGGCTGAAGTAACTATCGAGACGATCAAGAACGGCCCTTACATTGTGACCGGACCGGTTGAACTGAAGGATGCGGAGGGAAACGCGTTTCCAGTGGAAAAACGGATGGCGCTTTGTCGCTGCGGTGCGTCCACGGAAAAGCCCTTCTGCGATGGGACGCATTCGAAGATCGGATTTCAAGCGGCGGAAAAAGCCGTTCCCGAATCCGCCGAAAGCTAATCAGGAAACAATATTCATTTCTTTTTGCGCAACTCGGGATGGCGCGGCACTGAGTCGCCGCGATTGCTAGCGCCAGGTTGGCGCGGGACAAGCTGCCTGATAAAGCATGGCAGCTGCGATTGTGAGGTCCGGGTGGCGCTTGACCGCGCTCCTCGCCACTTTTTTCTTCTGCGCCGGGATTGCGCATGCGCAAGAACGCACCTCGGACCAACGCGGGTCCTTCGGTGTGCCGCTGCAGCCGTTCTCGCTGCACGAAACAACTGACGCTTGGCCACGAACCGAGCCGATTCGTGTCGCTTATTACGCGCCGCGCTCGCAACCGGCGCTGGCACCGCGCGCTGAGTCGGTCGAAGACGAAGACGATCTCGAAACAACAAATGCGTTTCCCGAAATTAGCTCGAATCGGCCAGCGGTAGCGGGTGACCATGCGATTTTGCGCAATGGAATCGCTTACGCGCCGTCACACGCGCCGGATAATATTAAGAACGCGATTTGGGCCGTGAATACATTGCGACGCAAGCCGTACGTGTGGGGCGGCGGCCATGGGTCGTTTAACGATACCGGATACGACTGTTCCGGCGCCGTTTCGTTCGCATTGCACTATGCGGGACTGCTGGAGGCGCCTTTGCCTTCAGGCGATTTTCGCCATTACGGGCGCCGCGGTCGCGGCCGTTGGATCACGATTTATTCGCGTAATGGGCACACTTTTGCCATCATCGCGGGCTTGCGTCTGGATACCACCGATTTGCGCGACGGTGGCGACGTTGGACCGCGTTGGTATGCGGGTGGACGGGACACGAGTGGCTTCGATGCGCGTCACCCCGCCGGTTGGTAAGCTGGAGAAGTTGTCGACTTAACAATTACGCGTTGCAGACGCAACGCCGAAAAGTTAGTTCGCGCGAGCTTCGACGGCGAGCCGTGTCGCCCGCAACTTTGCCGCCGCCTTGATCGCGGTATTCAAATCCGTCGTGGCGATAAAATGACTGGCATTTAGCGCTCTCGTTAAATACCACAAGCGGCATTGGCGAGAGCTTTGCCTGGATGGAGTTGATCGCCGGGCGCTGGCGTTTTATGTTAATCAGAGGCAATAATTATCCCGAACCTGCTCTTCATCCTGGCACTGAAGCATCGGCTTCCGGCCAGCTGGTTCGGCGATAGTTGCGCGTATTCTGATATCTGATTTGCCCGCTCTCCTGAATGACAGCTCGTTAAAGGCGAGGTAAATTGTGATAGCTGATGTACCCGCCCAAGCTGAATAATATCATCAACCTTTTCGAATTGCTTCCGGAAGACGAGCGGCGAGAAACCCTCGTCTCCTATGCCGACAACGCTGCGAAACAGCAGCCGCGCAAGGGCGAGCAATTCGATTTGCAAGACATTCGCAAAGACGAGGAATGCGCGGATACGGTTGGCGTGTATTTGCACGTCGATGAAAATGGAAAAGCCCACATTCGGATGACGCTCGGGCCCGAGGTGCAAACCCTTACCCGGGCGATGACAGCGATTCTCTGCAAAGGACTTGAAGGCGCAACCCCGCAGGAAATTCTGGATCTGCCGAGCGATTTCGTGACGCGAATTGTCGGCGCCGAACTGGTGCGCGTGCGTAGTCAAACGACCTATTACGTGCTGACGCGGATCAAAGGCATTTGTAAGGTTTACCTCGATCGCCAGCGCATGGCGGTGGCATAGCATTGTTCCGTCATCCCGAGCGGAAGTCGAGGGATTCAGCGGACGCTGCCTTAAAGGTGTCGCGTCGGGATCCCTCGACTACGCTCGGGATGAGGATTCTCTCGTGACGCGCTCGCGTTTTCACCTAAAGTTCCCGCCGCGCAATGCCGCGAAATAAAGAGCTCAAGAAAATTTTGCTCATCGGCTCCGGTCCAATCGTGATTGGGCAAGGCTGCGAATTTGATTATTCCGGGGTGCAGGCGTGCAAGGCGCTGCGCGAGGAAGGCTACCGGGTGGTGCTGGTGAACTCGAACCCGGCCACGATCATGACCGACCCCGAGTTCGCAGACCGTACCTATATAGAACCGATTACGGCGGAGGTGATCGAAGCGATCATCGAACGGGAAAAGCCGGATGCTATCTTGCCGACGATGGGCGGGCAGACCGCGCTTAACGCTGCGATGGAGCTGAACCGCAACGGCGCGCTCGCCCGGCACAATGTGAAGTTAATCGGTGCCAATGCGCAGGCGATCGCGAAGGGCGAAGACCGGCAGCTCTTCAAAGAGGCGATGTTACGCATTGGGTTGGATGTGCCGCGCTCCGGCGTTGCCCACTCGACCGAGGACGCCGATAAAATCGCCGATGCCATCAGAAGTTTCCCACTCATCATTCGGCCCGCTTTTACTCTCGGTGGCAGCGGAGGCGGCATTGCCTACAACCGTGAAGAGCTGGCGGAAATAGCCGGGCGCGGACTCGCTATCTCGCCGGTCAGCGAGGTGTTGATCGAGGAGTCGTTAGTTGGTTGGAAGGAGTTCGAAATGGAAGTGATGCGCGACCGCGCAGACAACTGCGTCGTCGTTTGTTCGATCGAAAACTTCGATCCGATGGGCATCCACACCGGCGATTCGATTACGGTCGCGCCGGTGCAAACACTGACGGACAAGGAATTTCAAATGATGCGCGACGCCGCCTTCGCCGTCATTCGCGAAATCGGAGTCGAGACTGGCGGCTCGAACATTCAGTTCGCGGTCAATCCAGAGAACGGCCGCATGGTCGTGATCGAAATGAATCCACGGGTCTCACGATCGAGCGCGCTGGCGTCGAAGGCGACAGGATTCCCGATTGCCAAAATCGCGGCCAAATTGGCAGTAGGTTATACCCTCGACGAAATCAAAAACGACATCACCCGCGAAACACCGGCCAGTTTCGAGCCCACGATGGATTATTGCGTCGTTAAAGTCCCGCGCTTCACCTTCGAAAAATTTCCCCAGGCCGATCCGACCCTCACCACGCAAATGAAAAGTGTGGGCGAAGCGATGGCCATCGGCCGCACTTTTAAGGAGGCGTTGCAAAAAGCGCTGCGCAGCTTGGAGATCAAACGTTTCGGTCTGATCGGCGACGGGAATGAAAAGGAAGTGGATTCAGAAACGCTGCGCTTGAAACTGGCAGTACCCAACGCCGAGCGAATTTTTTATCTGGCGCAAGCATTCGAGAGCGGGATGCCGATCGAGGAGATTTTCGAGCTAACAAAAATTGACCGGTGGTTTTTGCGGAATGTTCAGCAAATCGTTGAGGAAGCGAAGCAACTGCGTAGCACAGGCGTCTCGCCTGTGGGGCCAGCGGGCGTCTCGCCCGTTGAATCTAGCCGTTTCCGTGGCCTGGATCCGCACGGCGAAATAGAGATTACGTCTCGCAATCTCCCCCATTGGCGCCAAACCGGCGCTGCCTACTTCATCACCTTCAGACTTGCCGATGCTGTACCCACCACGCTGCTGCGCGAATGGAAAGAAGAACTAAAAACCTGGCTAAAATTTCATCCAGAACCTTGGGACGCGCGGACCAGGTATGAGTATCAGCGCCGTTTCCAGGAATCCCGCGAAGAGTGGCTGGATCGAGGCCACGGCTCTTGTCTCCTTCGAGAAGGATTTGCTGCCGAGATTGTGGCTGGCGCACTGAAGCACTTCCAAGGTACGCGTTACTTGCTCGATGCCTTTGTGGTGATGCCGAACCATGTCCACGCGCTTTTGTTACCCCTTAACGGCCATTCACTATCAGAAATTTTGCATTCTTGGAAAAGCTTCACTGGGAAAGAGCTCAAACGCAGAAGCGGAAAGCGGGAAATAGTTTGGCAGGATGAAAATTATGATCGAATCGTCCGTGACGAGAAAGAGCTCCAACATTTCCGAGACTACATTGAATGCAATCCAAGCAAGGCTGGATTGCATGAAAACGGGTTTATTTTGCAGATTAATCGTGTCTTGCAGATGAATCATGAAGCATCGGGCGAGACGCCCGATGGCCCCACAGGCAAGATGCCTGTGCTACCAGCAGCACTGCTCCGCGCCAAGAAACTCGGGTTTTCGGATAGGCAGCTCGCAATTGCTAACGGTGTTTCCGAAAAAACCGTTCGCTCGCAACGAATCAAGCAAAACATCATTCCTACCTATCGCCTAGTCGATACCTGCGCGGCCGAATTCGAAGCCTATACCCCCTATTATTATTCCACCTACGGGAGCGAGAATGAGCGCCGCGAAAGCGATCAACGCAAGATCATGATTCTCGGCGGCGGGCCCAACCGCATTGGCCAAGGCATCGAATTCGATTATTGCTGCGTCCACGCCGCCTTCGCCCTGCGCGAGCTCGGTTTCGAAACCATCATGGTTAATTCCAATCCGGAAACGGTCTCCACCGATTACGATACCAGCGACAAACTTTATTTTGAACCGCTCACACTCGAGGACGTGCTCAATATTTACGATCAGGAAAAGCCGGAAGGCGTGGTCGTGCAATTCGGCGGACAAACGCCGCTCAATCTCGCCGATGGATTGAAAGCCGCTGGCGTCCCTATTCTTGGGACCGAGCCGGAAAGCATTGAGATGGCGGAAGACCGCAAGCTCTTTGCCGTCATGCTCGATAAACTTGGTTTGCGCCAGACCCCAAACGGCTCCGCTGTCAGTATGGAAGAAGCAGTCGCGATCGCCAATCGCATTGGCTATCCAGTTCTCGTTAGGCCGTCGTTCGTCCTCGGCGGCCGGGGCATGGAGCTGGTTTATAACGAAGCGGATTTGAGAAAATATGTGAGCGCTGCAATTAGCGATCGAAACGCAGAGTTGCAGTCTGTGCGCTCAGCGGAGTTGCATTCCGCTGAAGAAAAAATAGCGGAGAAAATCTCCGCTGGGCACACCGGCCACAGCCCTGTGTTCCGCCCAATCCTGATCGACCGCTTTCTCGAAGATGCGATGGAAGTCGACGTCGATTGCATCAGCGACGGCGAGACCACCGTGATCGGCGCGATCATGGAGCACATTGAACAAGCCGGCATCCACAGCGGAGACAGTGCCTGCGTCATTCCTTCTTTCTCGCTAACAAAGACTGTGCTAGCGGAAATTTCCTCGGCCACCAAGGCGATGGCGCGGGAGCTGAACGTGCGCGGCTTGATGAATGTGCAGTTCGCGGTCAAGGGCAAGGACGTTTACGTGCTCGAGGTCAACCCCCGCGCCTCGCGCACCGTGCCGTTCGTGAGCAAGGCCATCGGCGTTCCGCTCGCCAAGTTGGCGGCCAAAGTGATGGCGGGAAAAACTTTGCGCGAGCTCGGCTTCACCAAAGAGATCGTGCCAAAACATTTTTCGGTGAAAGAGGCAGTCTTTCCCTTCCTGCGCTATCAGGGCCAGGATATTTCCCTGGGACCGGAAATGAAATCGACCGGTGAGGTCATGGGAATCGATCATGACCTCGGTCTCGCCTATGCCAAATCGCAGATGGCCGCGCCGCCGCCCTTGCCTAAATCGGGCAACGTTTTCGTCAGCGTGCAGGATTCAGATAAAACCTCCGTCGTGTCTGTCGTGCGCGAATTTGTAAGCCTCGGTTTCGGGATCATCGCCACCAGCGGAACCGCGACCGCACTGGAGGCCGCGCGGGTGCCAGTGACCCGAGTGTTCAAGATCCGCGAAGGACGGCCCAATGTGCTCGACCGGGTGAAAAACGGCGACATCAGTTTTATCATTAACACCCCGAGTGGGAAAATTCCGCGCGAAGACGAAGTGACCATTCGCAATGCAGCCATTGCGCAAAAAATTCCGATCATGACGACACTACGCGCGGCGCAGGCCAGCGTTTACGGCATTCGATCGCTGCAGAAAAACAAAGTGCGCGTTCGCTCATTGCAGGAATATCACGCGCAATAACCGGCCTGAACCTCCGGCTCGTGTCATGTCGAGCGGAGTCGAGACATCTCATCCTGTTTAATAAATGAGAGAGTCATCGATCCATTCGACATCGCCTGTTTCTTTATCAGCTCTTAAAGCATTTCAACAAATCAGCTCCTTGCTCGCGACAGCTTGGATCTGAAGAGACAGAGCAAGGCTGCTCCGACGGTTACTAAAGCGGGGGATGGCTCTGGCACCGCTATCTGGACAACAAGGTTGTCGTAGTTGACCGCGGCCGGGCCGCCAAAGAGGCGAAAGCCGACTTCATTGAAGCTCGTGAAGGGGGTGCTATCAGTGGCACTGTCCACCGGTTGGCCATCGAAGACGGTAAGTAAACTAAGCCCACTTGCAGTCAGGGCGAATTCGCAAAGGACGTGATGGGCTAAAGTATCGTTGATATCTACGGCTACAGGCGTGATTGTTCCTTCCGGAATGCTGGCTGCCCCAGAACCGCCCAGAATACTATCGGAGCCTCCGCTTTCTTTGCCCCACCCGACATCGCCGGCACTCCCCCCGGCGCCGAAATCATATATGTAGCCGCTATCAGGGTTAGTTTCGCTGCCGCCGTCTGAAGGCGCGGAGCCTATGTGATTGTAGAGGCCGAAACGAAAAATACTGCTATTCGGAGTCGAAGGAAGGCTGGTGAAGCGGAAGTCAAAACTGAAATCAATCGTTTGCCCTATGAAGACGAGCGTCGCCGGAGTCTGCATCTGACCGATGAACAAGGTCCCGTTAGTTTGATTGCTGTAGGCGAGCGCGTTACCGCCGCCGATGACATTGTCAGTGACAATGCCGATAGTTTGGCTCGTTCCACCCTGGCGCAGGAAATTCCCGTCATTAGGATCGGAGCCAAAAGATAGCGTGCCGTCAGTGAAATGTTCGTCCAGGACGATTTGCGCGGCGGCCTGCGAGGCAAACAGGATGACCAATGGAATTACAAGGCTCGTCTTCATGCCGTCGGGCGTAGCGATTGTGCGAGGCGTTGTCAACGTCAAAGCAACGCTTAGAAGAGGGGCTGGGCTTTGGTTGCGGGAGATTCGTAGCGAAGCCTCAAGCATCCTTCTTTCGGTCATTGGAAATGATGTTGACCAAAAACTACGCTTTTCGACGGCGACAGCTC
>QHPM01000204.1 GCA_003219095.1 Verrucomicrobiota bacterium | reverse complement strand
CGAAATAGAGGTCCCGTTGCTGGCGAACATGACCGAATTCGGGAAATCGCCCTTGCTTTCATCCGATGAATTGCGCGAGCTGGGTTATCGGATGGTCATCTTCCCGCAAAGCGCTTTCCGCGTTTCCATGAAAGCGACAGAGGAATTCTTGCGCGACCTGAAAGCACACGAGAATCAGCGCGATTGGCTGGAGAAGATGCAAACGCGGGAGGAACTTTACCAATTGCTCGATTACGATCCGGCGAAAGATTCGTGGCAGGGCTATCGCTCCTAATTTGGGCGATCATTCCGAGCGCAGTCGGGGGATCCCGTTGAAGTCAGCTTCAAGGTCTCGCCTCAGGATCCCTCGACTTACGCTCGGGATGACGATTCGGAGCGAGGAAACCCGTTGCGAAAACTTCGAGGTCACGCTACGGAATTCTTCGACTCCGCTTTGCTCCGCCTAGAATGACGGGAAGAGCGCGCCAGCGCGGTGGAGGCACGACAATGGCAACCAAAGAAACCAAACCAGTTTATAGTCCGGGCCTCGCCGGTGTGATCGCGGGGGAAACACAAATCTGCTGGGTCGATCCGAACGCGGGCCTGATGTATCGCGGCTACGACATCCACGAAATGGCGACGAAAGCGAGCTTCGAAGAGGTCGCATATCTTTTGCTTAACGGCGAGCTGCCGGATGTAGAGCAGCTCAACGAATTTACCTCCGAAATCGCTTTGGGCCGCATGCTGCCGAAACAGGTGCTGGATGCGCTGCGATTGATGCCGAAAGAGACGCATCCAATGGACATGCTGCGTACGGGCGTGTCGATGCTGGGGGCGTTCGATCCGGACCTGAACGATCATTCGCACGCCGCCAACATTCGCAAATCGATTCGATTAATCGCGAAGGTTTCGACCTTGATCACCGATGGTTATCGCATCGCGCACGGGGAACATCCTCTGCCAGAGCGCGACGATCTGACTCTGGCGGGAAATCTTTTCTACAAATTGCGCGGTGAAGTTCCGCAGGATTGGCAGATCCAAATGATGGACACGATCCTCATTTTGTATGCCGATCATGAATTCAACGCTTCCACTTTTGCCGCGCGGGTAACGGCCTCGACTCTAGCGGATATTTACGCAGCGGTGACGAGCGCGTGCGCCGCCTTGAAAGGACCGCTGCACGGCGGCGCGAATGAGCAATCGATGCGAATGCTCGATGAAATTAAAACCCCCGATCGTGCCGAAGGTTGGTTGAAAGACCAACTGGCGAAGAAAGCGAAGATCATGGGATTCGGTCATCGCGTTTACAAAAAAGGCGACTCGCGAGTGCCGACGATGCGCGAAATCGGGCGCGACTTGGGCCAGCGCACCGGCAAAGAAAATTGGATTCCGATTTGCGAGAAGCTGGAACAAACGATGGAGCGCGAAAAACATTTGTGCGCGAATGTCGATCTTTATGCCGCGCCGGTGTTTACAATGCTGGAATTCGATCCGGCGCTGAATACGCCGATCTTCGCCGCTTCGCGCGTCGCGGGGTGGTGCGCGCATGTAGTCGAGCAACACGACAATAATCGTTTAATCCGGCCGCTATCACTTTACACCGGGCCTGCGCCGCGCCCATACGGCGGTGTATCAAACGACGGCGCTTGAATTTGACGCTGTAGCGGTGGTCTATGACCGCCGACGTTGTTAATCTTGGCGCCACAATGAAGAATAAATCGCTCCAGGAAAAATACGCGCCGAATAATTCGTGCTGGGGTTGCGGACCGGCCAACGCCGAAGGGTTGCGCATCCGGAGTTTCCCGCAGGGCGAGGAAGTGGTGGCGGAATGGATGCCGCAATCCAAATACGAAGCGTTTCCCGGTGTATTGAACGGCGGAATCATCGGCACGTTGCTCGATTGTCACTGCAATTGGACGGCGGCCTGGCACCTGATGAACAAAGCTGGCGCAGATCATCCGCCCTGCACCGTTACCGCAGATTACGCGATCAAACTGCTACGGCCGACACCGTCAAACGGACCGGTTTTTTTGTCGGCGAAAATTGTGGAATCAGCCGATGATCGAGCGACGGTCGACGGGAGTTTGAGCGCCAACGGAAAAGTTTGTGCGACTTGCCGTGGCACCTTCGTGGCAGTGAAGGAAGGCCATCCCGCATTTCATCGCTGGTAGTCAACGGAGTGGCCCTCGCCGCGGCGAGGAAGACCGCGCAATTCGTCCGGCGTGACTTCGCGTGAATTGCGTTTGTCGTTTTCAAAAAGACGCGTTTGCTGCGCGGCGAAGTTGCGGTCCAACACATCAAGGTTCGCTTCGTCGTTCAAACGAACCGAGCGATTATCGAAATTACCCGAGCCAACCGAGACAAAAATATCATCCACCACCATTAACTTCACGTGCACCATTGTCGGTTGATATTCAAAAATCCGGATGCCGGCGCGGATCAATTCCGGCCAATGCCGCCGCGAGGCGAGCCGGACCAATTTTTGATCGATCTTTTTTCCAGGAACAACGATTTCTACCTTCACGCCTCGTTTTGCTGCTTCGGTTAGTTCTTTACGCATCAGATCGTCCGGAAGGAAATAAGCGTTCTCGATTCGCAAAGTCTTTTGCGCCGAAGCAATGGCAAGAAGATACATCAAATCGAGACTTTCATTATGAGCGCCGCTCCGGATTGCCTGTGCCAGATATGGTCCGGTGTTTGCCAGCGGCGGAAAATAATTCGCGCCGTGCAGCACTCCTCCATGGGTTTTTAGCCAGTTGATTGCGAAAGTTGCCTGAAGCTGCGCTACCACGGGCCCGGTGATCTTGTAATGATTGTCGCGCCAATGTTGCGGTGAGTCGGCGTTGCCAGTCCATAGGTCGGCAATTCCCGCCCCGCCGGTGAAAGCAATTTTTCCATCAACAATTAGCAATTTGCGATGACTCCGATTGTTGTAACGGCGTGGATCGGGCCAGAGAACCGAGTGATATTTCACGACCTCAACTCCAGCGTTGCGCAATCGCGCCAGATTTTGTCGCCCCATTTTTTGGGTGCCTTGCGCATCTAGAATGGCGTTCACTTTCACTCCGGCCTGGGCCCGCTCGGCCAGCGCTTCGGTGAACTGGTGTGCGATTTCGCCGTCCCAAAATGTGTAGGTCTCGAAGTTGATCGAATGTTTGGCCGATCGAATCGCGCCGAGCATAGCCGGGAAAATCTGATTCCCGTTAACGAGTGTGGTGATGTTATTGTCTGGAACAAAATCCGGTCCGAGCAACGATCCCGCGGCCTGTCGAAACTCGGGCGAGTGTGCCGAATACAGTGGCTCGATTTCCTGGCGCGGTTGCTTGCCCATTTTGAGGGCGCAACCCTCGAAGAGCAAAAATCCCCAAGCAGTCGCAAGAGCAAGAATGCGCGCCCACGAATTGTTTAGGTTCATTCCTGTGATGCTTGTAGCTAACTTCGTTCCCAATTCGGACTTCGGCCGAGGGACTGAAGATCACTTGACCTCATTTTCTCGGTGTTCCCGAAGTGCATTGCCCAACCAGGCATTGAGCGGCATCTCCTTGCCATCGCGAGTGCGGACGAGATAAGCCTGACCGGTAAGCAAGCTCTTAGTCGCCGACAGCCTGATAAAATCCTCCGGCGTTTTGATCTGCTCTTTGAAATGTTCGTACTTAGCGCGGACGTGCGCGACTGCTTCTTGCGGCGTATGCGCTTGTCCATTGCGAATGAAGGTGGCGTCGGCGGTCTCGATTCGATGGAGGAGAAAAGCGATCGTTTGCTCGAGCGATTCGGCGGCGCGGGCAGGGGCCGTGTTGCAAATGACTAACAAAACAAAGACGCGGATCAACCAACCTTGCACGCTTCTGAATCGCGCCCCAAAGCGAGGGTGCGCGCCCGGAGTGACTCGAACACTCGACCTACGGATTAGAAATCCGTTGCTCTATCCAGCTGAGCTACGGGCGCGGTTGCGCAGCGAAGTTGCCGCCGCCGGACGTGAGGTGCAAGTTTTCCCAGGCAGGGTGCGATGAAATCGATCATGTTTGTCATCGGACTCGCGGTGATCGGACTACTCGTCACCTTTGGCTTGTTGCGCACGGAAAATCGAAAAGAGAACGACGCGATGAATACTTTGATGGTGATCGTGCCTTACAAGTACGAAGGCCTCTGGGTCTTCGATGATGCAGCGGTTGGGCTAAACAAAGAGCCGTTCATTGCGGGAATCGACACGCTTATTGATAAAGCAACCGCGAATATTCCGGATGCGCAACACGGGTTTCGGGCGATCTTTAGCGGCACGCAATTTCCGGGCGCGAATTTTAAGTTGGAATGGCGCCGTGCGGAATCCGGCGGGAACTGGTATTACAGCCCCGAATTCAACCAGGAAGGCTGGTTGTGCCCGGCGCTATTCAAATATTTCAAAAGCGCGCCGCGGGAAATTTACGTTAAGGTCGAGCCGCGAAGCCAGGGTTAATCGCCGACGCGGTGTTTTAACTCCCAAACTCGAAGGGCAGCGAGAAGCAGCGCTTTGGTGCGGGCGAGAGTGCCGGCGGCTGGGAGATCGCGAGAAGCGGAATTATGTTTTGTCGCGCCATTACGCGAACGTCCTTTGGGCTTACGTGCGCTCGTTCTGGTTTTGCGCATTTTAGCCGCTGTCTCGCTGACCGTTAGATGTCCGCTGCTATTCATGATCTGATTTTTAAGCAGCTTCCAAGCCAGTGCTTGGAGGCGGTCGAAACGGGGTTCTGGCGGAACTAGCTCCGTAGAAAGCCCTTAGTTACGGCAGTAGTCGTTGTACAGTCTTCGAAGGGCCTGTTTAGCGCCCATGGCGGACGATCATTCCTTGCCTGCGGCAGCACCCAGGAACTCGTCCAATAACAAACCCTCAGCGCTGAAAGGG
>QHPM01000203.1 GCA_003219095.1 Verrucomicrobiota bacterium | reverse complement strand
CGGGTCGAAGATGAACATCGCGGCGTGGTTTACGCCACTTATTCGCTTGGCCATGTGATCGCGTTCGACGAATCGCACGCGGAAATCGATCGCGAAAACAGACTTCACGTTCTGCATTGCTCGGCCCCGCGCGCCTGGTCTTATGCAATCATCGGCTTGAACGGACAGCTCCTTTCTCACTCAACCTTGCTCGAAACAAAATCGCGTCCGCATTTCAAACGCACCGCCGACGGCGAGGTCGCGGTTATTGGCGGGATGACGGAAGTGGCCGCGGCCCAGGCGGTGCGCAACGCCGCGCCCAAATTATCGACGCGACCAAATGAGAAGCCGCGCGGCGACTAAAAACCCGCACATAATGAGGGCACGTTTCAAACGATACGCTGTTTGCTGCTTCGCCGTGGCCGCATTCGCCGCCACGGGATCGGCCCAGACGCGATACACCACCGTTGTGATCGATCCTGGCCACGGTGGCTTCGATCGCGGCGGCATTCCCGGTCAGCAGGTGGCGGAGAAAATCATGACTCTGGATGTCTCCTTAAGATTGAAACCGCTTTTGGAAAAAGCCGGTTACAAGGTAGTCATGACGCGAAACACGGACGTGTTTGTTCCACTCGGCACGCGCGTTGCCATCGCCAATTCCTATCCCAACGCCATTTTCCTTTGTATACATTTCAACTCCGCTACGCGCAGCGGAGCTAACGGGATCGAGACTTACTTCTACAGCACTGAAAGCGCGCCTCTCGCTGCCAGCGTTCACTCCGCTTTAGTCGGCGGAGCACCCTCGGAAAATCGCGGAGTCCGGCGCCGCGGCTACTTTGTTCTGCGACGAACAACAGTTCCAGCCGTGCTGGTCGAGTGCGGGTTTCTCACTAACCCGACCGAGGCGCAATACGCCCAAAGCAATACCTACCGGCAACAACTGGCCCAGGAAATTGCCCGCGGCATTCTCAATCGTCCCGCGCTCGCCTCTCGCACCTCCTACACGAATCGATCATCGCGGGTGGACGTTGGCTTACAGCCTTTTCTCGATCAGCGTTTCGTGCGCGAATCGGGAACAAAACATCACCGCCGCCACAAGACTTCGGTCAAGAAAAAATCCTCCAGCACTGAAGAAAAGAAAGTAAGCTCCGAGGAACAGTGAACTCGCCGGTCGTTACCTCGGCGCAAATGCGCGACGCAGAAAACGCCGCGTTTGCGCGCGGCGTCTCCGCCGAGGCCCTGATGAATCAGGCGGGGGCCGGGATTGCTCAGGCGGTCCAGCAATTTTTTCCTCGTCCGGGGTACTGCCTCGTGTTTTCCGGCAAAGGGAATAATGGCGGCGATGCTCTCGTTGCCGCCGCACGACTGAAACGAGCCGGCTGGCAGACCGATGTTCATCTCTCCTTTCCGGAATCACAGTGCAGCGACCTGCTGCGTAAAAAAATCACCGAGTTTCGCGATACGCCTGCTGTAGTGGTGGCGGTGGCCGCAAATGCGGGCGGCACGCCCGCCTCTACAATTATCCTCGATGGGTTGCTCGGACTCGGATCGAAACCGCCTTTGCGCGACCCCATCCTGGCGGGATGTCGTGAAATCAATCGCCTGCGCCAGGAACACAGAGCATACGTTTTCGCGGTCGATCAACCAACTGGTCTGAATGGTGATTCCGGAGAAGCCGATCGCGATTGCGTGATTTCTGATTTCACCACCACGATTGCGGCGACAAAGCGCGGCCTGATTGCAGACGATGCGACTAATTTTATTGGCCGGCTCGAAGTCGTGCCGCTCTCCGATCTGCCGCTCGAGGCGGCTGATGAAACTGTTGCCTGTACCGTTTCGCTACGCGGCTTGGTTCCGCGTCGCCCATTCAATGCCCACAAAAATCAATTCGGCCGAGTCGGAATTGTTGCGGGCTCACGCGGTTTCGCGGGTGCAGCCACCATGTGCGCCTGGGGCGCGTTGCGCGGTGGCGCCGGCCTGGTCGAAGTTTTCGTCCCCGAAAATATTTACGAGATCGTCGCTGCCGCCTCGCCTTTCGAAGCGATGGTCAAGCCAGTCAAATCGTATCGCAATTTGATCGAGGAAAAGATCGATGTCTGGGGAATTGGGCCCGGGCTGGGCAGAGACAATGCATCTGAAATTATCCAATTTGTTCAACGCGCACAAAGTCCGATGGTTGTCGATGCCGACGCGCTCAACATCATCTCGGCTGATCTTAGCATCCTTAAGAATTGTCGCGGGCCGCGTTTGCTCACGCCCCATCCCGGCGAAATGAAACGTCTCGCCGGTGATCAAAAAAATTCGCGCGCCGAGCTAGCCAGAAAATTCACCAGCGAATTTCCGGTCACGCTTTTATTGAAAGGAAGCCGCACTGTCGTTGCCGAAAGCGGCAAGCGCGTCAGTTACAACACCACCGGCAATCCAGGAATGGCGACCGGCGGAATGGGGGACGTGCTCACCGGAGTTTGCGCGGCATTACTCGCCCAAAAGCTTTCGCCGTTCGATGCTGCCCGCGTCGGCGCATGGGTATGTGGCCGCGCCGCTGAGCTCGCTTTGTTTGATAATGGCGAAAGTGAACAATCACTTTTGCCCCGCGACGTTGTAACGAATCTTGGACGAGCATTCAGGGAACTGTAATTGGAAGGGCTTATGATTTAGTTGATTGATCACACAAACACGAATCGGTATCGCCAATACTAATGTGAGGTCCCTCACCCCGAAAACCTTCGGGTTCGGGATGACCGCGCTATTATCGAAGCGCGACCGCACCCGATTGCGACGACGAACGTAGGATCGCCGCGCAAGGCATCCCACCTTGGATCGAGCTTTAAGAGCGCTGGCGTGATTGGCGTCGCGTAGAGCGAACTTTGATACGGGATTTGCAGAAGGTGCGTCAGGATTGAAATGGCGCGCGCGTTATTGCCGAAACGAGTGTCGATCCAAGCCAGGTTCTCGTCGGCGGCGGGCCCTCTGATGGCATCGTTTTGCAAAAGCGCACTGACGCGCTTCGCTTCTTTATAGGCGGATTCCTTCTCGCCGAGGAGCGTATAGGTCCTGGCCAAATATATCGCAGGGAAATCGTTATCAGGTTGATTTTGGCAAAGCACTTCGAGGATGTTGCGCCCTTGTGCGGCGCTAGCTTTTGCTCCGGCGGTATCCCCGGCGAGCAGTCGAGAGGAGCCTAAAAACTCTTGGAATATGCCCAGCTCCAGCTCAGAGCCGAACTGGAACCGTGCGAAACGCGTCTCGAGTAGCTGAACAGCATCGCACTGATTCTGCTCGAAAATCAGCTGCGCCACTTTCTGCGCCACTGCTTCGTAAGACGGCGTCAACGCGTTTACATCTGCGAGACACCTGGCGGCCTCAGTCAGATTCCCCCGCCCCTCATAAATCCCCGCTTTCCACGCCAACAGATCTACGTCGTTAGGCCGAATTTCCAGCGCACGATCGTATAGCTTTAAGGCATCGTCGAACCGTCGGAGATCGTTGTAGTTATCCGCGGTTTCTGTCAGCAATTCCGCATTGCGCGGATCGAGTGCCAGTGCTTGATCGTAATAGGCCACGGTTTCTTTCCAGTTTCCCTGGTGTCGCGCGATTTGGGCAAGGGCGGCCGGGATTTCGCTACTGCCGGGCAACATTTTGCCGACATGCAAAAAGGTTGTTCGGGCCGCATCGTAATCGTGTAGCTCAAAGTATTGGTACTGCGCCGACGCTAGCACTGTTTCAGGTAAATCCGCCTGCAGCTTCTGCGCCATCTCAAGGGCGCGTTTGCCCGCTTCTGTCGAATCTCCGAAAGATGGATACAAACGGGAATGCGCGCACGAAAGCCTGGCCCACGCCAACGCGAAAGCCGGATCGAGGTGAACTGCTCGTTTGTAGAAACTAATCGCTTTTTGTAGAGAATAAACGGAGCGGATGCTCTCAGCTTCGGCTGCCAAGCCGCGTAGATAGGCGTCGTAAGCCTCGGGATTGCCACTCGGCTGGACGGCGAACGCCTGCTCCTCGCGGCCGCTTAACTTTGCCTGCAACGATTGTGCGATTGATTTCGCGATATCACTTTCGACGCCGAAGATGTCTGTCAACTTGCGATCGTAGGTTTCGGCCCAAATATGCGAGTCGTGGTCCGCCTTGATTAGCTGCACGTTCACCCGCACTTGCTCGCCCA
>QHPM01000202.1 GCA_003219095.1 Verrucomicrobiota bacterium | reverse complement strand
CACGCTGGAAGATGCGGAAACGGGCGATCAAATTGAAATCAACGCCGCCGACAGCAAGGTGCGCGCACAGTTTGCCCAGCTCGCGCAATCGCAGCTAACGGAAACTATGCGAGTATTGCGGCAAAACCGGATCGATCGAATCGATTTGCGCACCGGCGATGATTATCTGCCGGCGCTGCGCTCCTTTTTTAAGCAACGCGAACGCCGCCTTATGGTGCGGTAACGATGATGGTATTGGCGCAGGCACTTCCCGACATCGCGCCGCCGGTGAATTACTCGCTGGTGCCGCCGTGGACGATTTTTGTCGCAAGCTTGATCGTGCTAACGATCATTGGACTGGCGATCTGGTACGGGCGAAAGTTCTTTCGCAAACAACAACTAATACCATCGCCCCGCGAACGCGCCCTCACGGCCTTGAGCAGGATTGAGAGCGAAGTGGAGAAGATTGCTCCCTATCAATTCAGCATTCGGGTTACCGATATTTTGCGACGTTACGTGATAGAACAATTCGATCTGCCGATGACGCGACAGACGTCGGTAGAATTTTTGAATGCTATTGCCTCAGCCGCGAATTTTAGTGATGCCGAAAAGACATTACTGGCTGCTTTTCTGAATCGCTGCGACTTGATTAAGTTCGCGCGCTACGAAGCGACGACGGCGGACAGCCGTCTCCTGCTGGATGAAGCTCGCCAATTTGTGAAAGGAGGAGCACTTGTTCCCGCGTGATTGGCTGGGCGGCCAGGCGCTGACTTTCGCGCGACCGTGGCTGTTGCTATTGCTCCTGCTCATTCCCTTGCTGGCATGGCTGCGCGGAAGGTTCGGACCGCGCGCCGCGATCGTGTTTTCAGCGACGGCACCATTTCGGGCAATCGGGAAAGCCAGTGCCAGCCGGGCTGGACAGATTTTGCGCGCCCTGGTTTGGCTTGCCCTGGCGGCGTTTATCGTCGGAATCGCGCGGCCACAACTGGGCAAATCGCTCACGCAGGTCGAAGCCAGCGGTATCGACATCATGCTAGTGCTTGATGTTTCCAATTCGATGCTGGTGAAAGATTTCACCATCGGCGGTGATGAAGCGACGCGGTTGGACGCTGTTCGTGAAGTAACGCGCAAGTTCATCGAAGCACGGCCGAACGACCGGATCGGGATGATCGCGTTTGGCACTCGTCCATATATCGTTAGCCCGATGACGCTCGACCACGAATGGCTGTTGCAAAATCTCGATCGTGTTCGCATTGGCCTGGTGGAAGGAAGCACCGCGATCGGTTCGGCCATGGCGGCAGGGGGAAATCGATTAAATGACAAACAATCCAAAAGCCGGGTGATGGTTCTCCTGACCGATGGCGATAATAATGCCGGGAAAATTCCGCCTAATACTGCGGCAGAGGCATTAAAGGCACTCCGAATTCATTTTTACGCGATTGGAATCGGCACCAATGGGGTCGCGCCCTTTCCCGTAATGGACGAGCGAACTGGACGGGTGGTGACGGACGGACGCGGTAATGTTTATTATCAGAATGCGCCGGTCTCCTTCAATGAGACTGGTCTGCGCGAAGTAGCCAGCATTGCCGATGGAAAATTTTATCGCGCAGCCGACACGCAATCGCTGGCCTCGATCTATCAGGACATCGACAAGCTGGAAAAAACCACCATCAGCGCCCGGAAATATCAAGAGTACCGCGATCTATTCCCAGCGTGTGTCGCGGCCGGTTGTGGATTGCTGATCGGGCAGCTTTTGCTCGGCCAAACCATTTGGAAGCGATTGCCGTGAGAATTCGCTGGATCATTGGAGGGACGCGCTCCGTTGCGTCCGCCGCAAGATCGAACAGGACAGAGCCCGTCCCTCCGACATTATGATCTTCGGTGTGCCGACCTGGTTGTGGGCCCTCGCAATTCTGCCGCTGCTCGTGCTGTTGTACGCGCGCGCAGAGCGGCGCAGCGCGATCAAATTGCGCGAATTCGTTTCGCCGCGACTGCTGCCGCAGCTTGCCGGCAATGTCGACCGCGTCCGACGCGCAATTCGCTTTGCCTTCGTTTTGCTCGCACTCGCACTTGCTATTACGGCGTTGGCAAAACCGCGGTGGGGCTACACCTACGAAGATGTGAAACGTCGCGGACTCGATTTGTTATTCGCCATTGATACATCGCGTAGCATGCTATCGAATGATGTGTCGCCCAACCGACTTGAGCGCGTCAAACTGGCAGCACAGGATTTGATAAACGAGTTGCAAGGTGATCGCGCAGGGCTCATCGCCTTCGCCGGTCGAGCCTTTCTG
>QHPM01000302.1 GCA_003219095.1 Verrucomicrobiota bacterium | reverse complement strand
AATTGAAATCTTACTCCAATTTTGCGGAGGTCGAATCATCCCGTTGATTTCACCAGGCAACTCCACCCCGGTGCGTTCACCAAATCCGAACCGGCGGATGTATTCGTAAAATTTCTGGTCGCCAAGACTGATCGCCAGTTTGGCCGCGCCAATGTTGCTCGATTTCACGAGGATGTCCTGCACGCTCAATTCCCCGTAAGCGCGATGATCGTGCAGTGTGCGCCCGCCATAATTCCAAACCCCCTTTTCACAATAGATGGTAGTGTCCGGCCGTACCTTTTTTTCGTTCAAGGCCGCCGCCGCCGTCACGATCTTGAACGTCAAGCCCGGCTCCATCAGGTCGATGACGGCGCGATTCTTCATTTGCTCGGGCCGGGCGGCGTTGCGCTCATTGAGATCAAAGTCTGGCCGGTTCGCCATCGCCAGAATCTCACCGGTCTGCGGTCGCATCAGAATGATGGTGGCTTTCTGCGGCGAATATTCGCGCACGGCGGCGTCGATTTCGTTCTCAACGATATTCTGCAAGTTCAAATCAACGCTAAGATGGACCTGATAGCCGTCGCGGGAGGCCCGCTCCTGCCCGCGGTAAAGCACGATTTCCTGACCAGCGCGGTTGTGTTCGATGTAACGGTAGCCATCCTGTCCCCGCAAATATTCATCCATCGACGCTTCCACGCCCTGAATTCCCTTGTGATCGAAATCGGTAAATCCGATGACATGACAAAGCATCGAGCCGTTTGGATAAAGTCGGGCGGCATCGTGTTCGAAATAAACACCGCGCAGATTTTGATCACGAAGTTTGGCCCGAAGCGCGTCGGCTGCTGATTCCGGCACATCCCGTTTCAAGACGATGTAATGCCGGTCACTCCCGAGTTTTCCCCACAGCTCATCCGCATCGATTTTCAGGTCGCGACTCAGCAGCGCGACGGCTTCGGCCAACTTCTCCTTGTTTAAATGTGACGTGTCGGCGACGACGATTTCCACCGGCACGTTGTGGGCGAGGACTTCGCCATTGGCATCGGTGATCGCGCCGCGTTCGGCGTAAATCGGTTGTTTGTAAACGTGTTTCTCCGCCGCCAGCCCGGCGTACTCGTCGTGTTTGACCAACTGGAGATAAACCAGGCGAAACGAGAACGCGCTAAAAAGCAGAACAAAACCAATGCAAACCAATGCGCACCGTGTCCGTCCATTCCACCTCATTTGCCAACCTGATCGTTTGCCACCGGGCGAATGGCATTTTCCTCTGGCGCGGACCGGATCGGTGCGAGCCGGACGATGTTTTGTTCCGCAATCGGAAACATCTTGAGGTAACCTTCCTTTAGCCGGCGTTGCAGTGCGCTGCGCGAAGTGAGCGCCGCGATTTGCACACTCGCGACATCATTTTGCGTGCGCAGGCCCGCGAGCTCGGTCTCAAGCGATTTCTTGCGATCACCGAGCCGATGTAGCTGCAAGCTGAGATAGACATAGCAAAGTCCGGCCACCGCCAGCAAAGCGGTGATCACAATCCAGCGCGCCAGCGAAGCTGCACCCACCCGATTGAGCTGTTTTGAATGCGACCGGCTCATCCCAGTTTTTCGGCGACACGCAATTTCGCGCTCCGTGCCCGCGCATTAACACGTTGTTCGTTTTCACTCGGTTCCACCGGCTTTGGCGTAACGACGATGAGATCGCGCTCTTTGTTTGGGCGCGGTTCCGGCCATTCCGGTCGATCGAAATATTCGCGACTGCGTTGGCGGAAGAAATTCTTCACCATCCGGTCTTCCAGCGAATGAAATGAAATCACCGCAATCCGGGCCCCGCTCTCGAGCCGATTGGTTACCACTCGCAATCCCTGCTCCAGCGCACCAAGCTCGTCGTTCACTTCCATGCGCAAGGCCTGGAAAACCTGCGTCGCAGGGTGTCGGCGACCGTGCCGGCCGACAATTTTCTCAATCGCGCGTGCCAATGGCAGTGTTTCGCGAAAAGGCGCAATCTTTCGCTGTTTCACAATCGCACTGGCAAGGCGACGCGCAGCTGGTTCTTCACCCAGATCGCGAAAGAGCCGGGTCAACTCTTCTTCGCTGTAATTGTTAATGATCGCATCCGCGGTTTTCTCCGCCCCTGGATCCATCCGCATATCGAGCGGACCATTCCGCATCAAACTGAAACCGCGTTCGGCATTTTCGAGCTGGCGCGAGGAAACACCGAGATCGAGAATCGCTCCGCCAATCTTACCGACCTCCAGCTGATCGAGCACACGATCGGCGTGGCGAAAATTTGCCTGCCGCAAAGTAACGCGATTGCCGAATTCGGAGAGCCGATTCGTCGCTTCCGCGATCGCATCTGGATCCTGATCGAGCGCAAGAACGTCAGCGCCCCTTTTCAAGATCGCCTCGCTGTGCCCGCCGCCGCCGCACGTCGCATCCAACACCAAGGCGCCGGCGCGCGGCGCCAGCAGCTCAATCGCTTCGCGGACGAGAACCGGCCGATGATAAATGAATTCTTCCCGATCCTGCGCCTCCTCGTGAACGAGTGGCCCGGTAGCGAACCAGATCGGACGTTCAAAGAGCAATGCATTCATCTTCGCTACAAGCCAATGACGTTGGCGACGTGTTGGTAGGTCGGCGTTTCTTCTTCGTCGGCGCGTTTCCAGCGCGTCACATTCCAAATTTCAAAACGACCGCGCCCGCCCACGAGCGCGACCTCACCTTTCAATCCAATCTTGCGGCAAAGTTCCTCCGGCAAAACGAGGCGGCCTTGCTTGTCAGCGAGGCCGTGCTGGGCGCGGGAGTGCAACTGGCGCAAAAAAATGCGGCGTTCGCGCGCCGCGATGCTAGCGTTGCTTTCCGCGGCCGCGCTCATGCGAGCAAATTCCTCCGGTGACATGACGAGGAGAAACTGATTTTGGGAATCAGGCAGAAGAATAAATTCCTCGGTATTTTTTCGACGCCAGCGGGAAGGGATGGTGATACGATTTTTTTCGTCAATGGCGTGACGAAATTCGCCGGCGTAAAAGGTTTGAGCTGAGACGATGCTGTCCATGGGCCGGCGGGATTAGCGTCCACTTTAATCCACTTCGTCCCACTCTTAACCACCACTGCCCCTTGTGGTCAATACTTTTTCTTCGCTCTTTTGTTTTTCCAGGCCTCTGGAAAAAGTTTGGGCGCCGACAAAGCGGCGCCCTCCAAATGCCGCAACGCTTGCGCACGCCATGTTTCAAGCTGGAGGGACATGTCCCAAACTTACTCCGATGGATCGACCGCTCTCTCCGAGCTGTAAGCTCTACAGAGCAGGAAGCCGCCGGGCGACACAACGCAGGCGCAACAGACGCTGGCCTTCTTTCGGTTTCCCTTTAATTTTCCCGCCTCGCCTAAACAATATGCGCTCCCTCGCTTTCGCCCTCCTCTTCAGCGTCACCATCGTTCCCCTTTGCACCCGCGCACAGGAAGACAACGGCGAGGTCCGCGTCAGTGTCGTCCTCAACGCTGATGGCTCGCGCACAGTTTATGAAAGCAACGCCGCCAATCACAAAACCGTCGCCACTACCACGGGCAAGGATGGCAAAGTCCGCGAAAAAATTCGCTACGAACTTGATGAAAACGGCCGCTTCACTCGCGCCGAAGTTCTAGGTCCAAAGGATCATGCTGCCGGGCATCAAATCGGGTACTCGACTTACGATGGTGCGGGAAAACTTCTTGGCCAAACCGCCGCGCCAAGCGCTTCGCCAGCCAAACGGAAGTAAGGCGCTCAAGTTTCAAGCAAAAAGCAACGAAGAAAAACAAAGGTGGATCGGCCGCTCCGCGGGCGATGCCCGAAAACATCGAGCACGGGACTGCTCGATCCACCAAGACCAGCCAAACGCAGGTAAGACGCTTGCCTCGTGCCCGAAAGGGCATTAAGGGGAGCTTTTGTGATCGAATACCTCCAGAAGGGCGGGCTCCTAATGTGGCCCATTCTCATTTGCAGCATCATCTCGATTGCCGTTTTCGCCGAGCGGATTTTTTATCTGCATCGCGCCACCATTCACGTGGGCGAATTTTTGAAGGGCCTGGCCAACCTGATCAAGCGCCGCAATTTTGCCGAAGCATTGCATGAATCCGCCGGCACGCCCGGACCGGTGGCACGTGTGATTCACGCCGCGATTATCCGGCATGATCTCCCGCGATCGGAATTGCGCGAAATTGTGCAGGAAGCCGGCCAGCTGGAAGTACCCAAACTGGAGCGCTTCCTCGGTGTCCTCGCTACTCTGGCCTATCTCGCGCCGCTGCTGGGCTTGCTCGGCACCGTGGCGGGAATGATTGAAGCCTTCGGCGTTATCGCCTCCAATGGCGGTTATGCCACGGTGACGGAATTGTCCGCCGGGATTTATAAAAGTTTACTTACGACAGCGGCCGGACTCGTCGTCGCGACGCCCACCTTCGTTGCTTACAGCTATCTTTCTTCGCGCGTAAACACGCTGATGCACGATATGGAACGCGCCGGTATTGAGATCGTGCAGATGTTGTCGGAAACGGAACCAGAAAGCGGGATTATTTCCTTTCAACCAACCGCAGAAGGCAGCCAGCGCGATTTACGCCGCGAAAAATAGCGGGCGGATGAAATTGGTCCGGACGACGCAATATTACTTCGGGTGGTTGATAATTTTCCCACTGCTCGACGTTGTTTTTCTGATGATTTTTTTTCTGCTCCTCAGTTCCAATTTTGTTTTGCAGCCGGGGATATCGGTCAACGTCCCATTCTCAAAGTTCATGTTAGCGCCGCAGGTGAAGTACCAGATCATCAGCATCACCAGCGGAGCGACCGTTTATTTTCGCGATCAAAAAATTTCCATTGATGAACTCGGGCCCCAGCTGGAGATCGCGCGCAAAGAAGGCCGTTCCATTATCATCAAGGCCGATCGCTACACGCCGTACGAGACAGTGATTCGGGTGGCCAATCTCGCCCTCGAGCACGGTGTGCCTTCGGTTGCGCTCGCTACCACTCCGCCGAAGTGAACGCCTCGAGCGTCGCGCCGCTTGTTTTCAGTTGGGCGCCGCCGCGCAAACGTCTCGGCGCTTTAATGGTGTTTTTGATTCTCTCGCTCCTTTTGCATGCGTTTTGTTTTTACATCTTCCAAATTGTTTATCCACCCACCGTCGCGCTGATGCCGCCACCGGCGCGGGTAACATTGATTTCGCCGGATGATCCGGAATCGCTCGCTCTCTTGCGTTGGGTGGAGGCGGAAGATCCCGCGCTCACTACGACAACACAGCGACTGCCAGAGACAAAATCCTTCGTCTTGCCGCCAGTTCCGCATCGCCCTTCTTACGCCAGTCATCAGCCGAAATTGAAAACCCTCCCTCCACTGATCCCTGATCTCAGCGTCCCAAGCTCGGCCGCAATCGGTCCGGTTCGCCTTCCGCGCATGAAAGCGAATGCCAGTGCGCCTGGTTTGGAGCGGAAAACGAACGCGAATTTCGCCGATCTGCCTGCCGCTTTGGGCAATCCAGTTTTCGCCGATTTCAAATTTCACCTCGCCCGCCCCGATGCACCGGCCAATGCCAGTTTCCGAGTTGCAATCGATGAACGTGGCGCAATCCGGTTTTGTTTTTTGGACGAATCTTCGGGCGACCCGGCGCTCGATGAGCAGGCGCGAAATTTTCTTCAGCTCTGCCGTCTTAAGACAAAGGGAAATTCGCCTGTGAGTAATGGAAGCGCCCTTTTCTGGACCACTGCGACCATTCTTTGGGGCAACGATCTCGCCCTCAGCTCGGGCCCGTCTGCCAATTCGTCGCCGTGATTCGCGTCAGTCTGGCCGCGCTGGTCACGATTTATCTGCTGGTTTTTCTTGCGGCAGTTTTCCTTGTCTGGTTAAGTAGTGAATGGAACCGCAGACGACGCGAACGAAAAGCTTTTCGCTTCCGGCTGCGGTGCGTCATTTGCGGCTTCGAGTTCGAAGATCGCACCGACGCCCTGCTGCCACGCTGCCCGCGGTGCGGCAGTTTGAACGAACGATTCAAATTCGAACGCATTTAATTTGATATGGGAATGTGGATTGGCCGCAACCGAAAAGCGCGCGTGACTTATGGTTTCGACGAGATCGCGCTCGTGCCGGGCAGTATCACAATTAATCCTAACGAGGTCGATACCACCTTTCGCTTGCCCCGGCGCGAGACCGCCCCGTTGGAATTAAAAATTCCGATCCTGGCCAGCGCGATGGACGGAGTGGTGGACGTGCGTTTTGCGGTGGCAATGAGCAAGCTCGGCGGTCTGGCCGTGCTCAACCTGGAAGGAGTGCAGACGCGCTACAAAAACCCCTCGGAAGTGCTCGAGAAAATCGTGCAGACGGACAAGAACGAAATCACCGCTCTCTTGCAAAAAATTTACCAGGAGCCGGTCCAGCCAGAATTGATTGGGGCGCGGGTGCGGCAAATCAAAGATGGCGGAGCGATCGCAGCGGTGAGTTCGATTCCACAGCGCGCGGCGGAATTCGGTGCCATTGCCCAGGAAGCGGGCGCCGATGTTTTTGTCGTGCAAAGTACGGTCTCCACCGTGCGTCACATTTCTTCGGAGTATAAATCGCTCGATCTCGCGAAATTCTGCCGGGAAATGCGGATTCCTGTGATTGTTGGCAACACCGTCGGCTACGATGTCACATTTGAGATCATGAACTGTGGGCCGGCCGCCGTTCTGGTTGGGGTTGGGCCAGGGGCGGCTTGTACTTCGCGCGGTGTGCTCGGCCTTGGGGTGCCACAAGTTACCGCCACCGTCGATTGCGCGGCCGCGCGCGACGCCTATTTCAAAAAAACTTCGCGCTTTGTGCCGATCATCACCGATGGCGGGATGAGTAAAGGCGGAGATGTTTGCAAGGCACTCGCCTGCGGAGGTGACGCCGTGATGGTGGGAAGCGCATTTGCCAAAGCCCAGGAAGCACCCGGCCGCGGTTATCATTGGGGGATGGCGACCCCACACGCCAATTTGCCTCGCGGAACACGGATCAGAGTTGGCGCCACCGGATCGTTAAAACAAATCCTGTTCGGTCCCGCCGAAGTGGACGACGGGAGTCAGAATTTGGTCGGCGCCATCACCACTTGCATGGGCAACGTGGGGGCCCGCGATTTGGCCGAGTTTCAACAAACCGAAATCATCATCGCGCCTTCCATTAAAACCGAAGGCAAACTATTCCAAACCGTGCAAAACGTCGGAATGGGGACGCGTTGATGAGGAAAGTGAATAGTGATAGGTGAATTGTGATAAGTCGTCATAACGCGACCACTTTTATTTCTATTCTCTGATCACCAGTCACTGATCACATTTTGATGAACAACAATCGCCGCGTCGTCATTACCGGAATGGGTGCAATCACGCCCCTCGGCAACGATTTCGAGACTTTTTGGTCGAACTTGAAGAACGGCGTCAGCGGCATCCACAAAATCGAATCATTCGACACCTCTGCCTATGATTGCCGCATCGGTGGAGAAGTGCACGGCTTCGATCCGAAAACGGTCTTCAAAAACCCGAAAGATGTTCGGCGGACCGATCGCTTTGCGCAGTTGGCAATGGCGGCGGCGAAAATGGCGATGGCCGATTCCGCCCTCGAGATGGCGACTGAAAATCCCGACCGCTTCGGCGTCCTCGTCAGCAGCGGCATCGGCGGACTAAAAACGCTCGAAGACCAATACAGCATTCTGCTTTCCAAAGGACCAAAGCGCGTTTCCGCCTTCACCATTCCAATGCTCATCAGCAACATGGCGAGCGGCTTGATCTCCATGGAATTCGGGATGCGCGGTCCGAACATGTGCATCGTGACCGCTTGCGCCACTTCGAACAACGCCATTGGCGAATCATGGCGGATGATCAAATTTGGTGACGCCGATGTTTTCCTGGCCGGCGGCTCCGAGGCGGCGATCATTCCTATCGGGCTCGCCGGATTCGGCGCGATGAAGGCTTTAAGTACGCGGAATGACGAGCCGGAACGTGCCTCGCGACCGTGGGACCGCGATCGCGATGGGTTTGTCATCGGCGAGGGCGCGGGCGTTGTCGTGGTCGAAGAACTCGAACGCGCAAAAAAGCGCAACGCGAAGATCTATTGCGAACTCGTTGGCTATGGTTTGAGCGCCGACGCACATCACATGACGGCGCCACCGCACGATGGCGGAGGGGCGGCGCACGCGATGGAACTTGCGCTCGAACACGCGCAGCTATCGATTGACCAGGTGGATTACATCAATGCCCACGCTACTTCGACCGGTCTCGGCGATGTGGCGGAGACGCGCGCGATCAAGACGGTCTTCGGCGATCGGGCGAAAACCGTTTCAATTAGTTCGACCAAGTCGATGACCGGCCATCTTTTGGGAGGGGCGGGCGCAGTCGAGATGGCAGTGTGCGCGCTGGCCATACGCGATGGCGTTATTCCGCCCACGATCAATCTCGATCATCCCGATGAAGAATGTGATCTCGATTTCACCGCCCACACTGCCCGGGAGAAAAAGGTGAGTGTAGCTTTGAACAACTCATTTGGTTTCGGCGGACACAACGCCACTCTGGTGATAAAGGAGTTTACTAACTAAAGGCGCCAGCTAACGAGATTTGGGGTGGTCGGCGCGGCGTGACGGAGTTCATGCCTCTACGTTTTGGCAGAGCTTTAATTGGAACCTATCGAAGCTCGAGCCACAATTGTCACGAAGAGCGCGGTGTCCCGTCCCCCGGCATTCATCTGCGATGCCGGCCGGGGTAGCCAAAGGTCACGCCCGGGTTCAGCCTGATGCCTTCGACGCGCTCGCCCGCCTCGATCCGGCGCGCGTAGTCCGGCCAGTGCCGGTCCGGCAGGCGTTCGTAGCGCCAGTGCGTCGCGGTTGAGAGAAAGAGCAGGCCGCACGCCGTAAGCGTGCTCCACCGAATCCAGCCCGCCTGCGACCAGCCGGAGATCAGCAGCCACGCGACGAGCACTTTCGGGATGAATAGATAGCGGTCGCCATCGTTCAATCTGGTGAAGGCTGTGAGTTCGTGCCGCATGCGGAAGATCGTGGCTGCGATCACCGCGACGAGTGCGGCCACGAGCAGCAGCCGGCGCTCGCGGTGCTTGCCAGGCACGAACGCGGTCACGAGCAACGTCGCCACGGTCAGCACCCCGAGCACATCGAGCACGCCGCGTGGCGCCTGCATCGCCCAGTCGCCCGGCAGGAACAGCGCCGCCGGCAGGCGGAAGCCCAGCCACCACGCCACCGCTTCCACGGTGAGATTTTCCTGGCCGGCGGGATGGGGCGGCGAGTGCGCAATCGTCCAGAGCTGCACGCCAGCGGTGATGACGACGAGCACTGCCAGCACAAGGCTCGCCGCCGTGCGACGCCGCCACGCGCGCCACGCGAAGAGCGGGGCGAAGAGAATCGAAAACGTGCCGGTGAGTCCGAACACAAGCGCGATTATCCCATCGGTGACGTGTTGTCGCATTGTGCTGGCGTCTCGCGCGAGCAGCAGCCACACGAGGCCCAGCGCACACACCCACTGAAGGTTGGTGAGATTGCCGATGGCTTCGCCGGTGTGCGGGATGAGCGCGATCGCGAGCGCGCACGCCGGGCGCGCGGGCAGGTCCAGCCGGGGCGAGAATAATGCGAGCACGACCGCGAGCAGTACGAGAAGGCTGATCCCAACGTAGGCTGCCGGCACGAGGTGTGCATCAAGCGGGGACGACACCGCGGCGATGAGCCGCAGCAGGAAGTTATGATAGCCCGCCCACGAGAATGTGAGCGCACGCGCCCCGAACTCATCGGCCTGCACGAAGAAGATCGGCCCGTCCTCCGCCCAGAGCTGGGGGTTTAGGAATGTCTCCGGCCGGCGGGCGAAGAGCACCAGCAGGAACGCTCCGGCCGAAAGCGCCATCTGTCCCGGCACCGATTGCCACCACGGCGGACGAGGCGACGAAGGGACATCGAGGTTGCTCAGGGGAGAAGAATACGGGTTAGTTTTCAATATTTGCATTTTTTGGCCTTCTCCCGCGCTAACAGACTGCGAGATTGATGGAGGCTGCGTCTCAACAAGCGTATTTTGGACCGCGCCGACAAACCGTAGCTTGGCGAAGGCCGGTCATTCTTTCGTGCTTCACCCCCAGCCCCGTTCGGACCGTTTGTATTTTGTCATTTATCGATAAGAAATACCGGAATTTCCAAACACGCTTGTAGGCCCCACTCGTCGGTTTGAAGTCGAGGACTTCGTTAAACACACCGGGTCTCCAGACCTGTGTTCCTTGACCTTTATCCTACTATTACTCTTGAAATGAAGAATTCAGCGACTCGCGACGCGTTCTTCGCCACCATTGCAGTGATTGCCGCTTTGGCGCCATTCCTCAACAAAGCCTTTCATCTCGACGATCCGCTTTTTCTTTGGATGGCGCATCAAGTATCCCAACACCTGTCCGACCCTTATGGTTTCTCAGTCAACTGGTATCTAAGTGCCAAGCCGATGTTTTCGGTCATGCAGAACCCCCCTTTAAATGCGTATTACTTGGCGCTGGCTGCGAGTTTTCTTGGTTGGAGCGAGTTGGCACTGCATGGCGCCTTCCTCGTTCCAGCAGTCGCGGCCGTGCTCGGAACGTTTTTTCTGGCGCAGCGCCTTTCGGGTTCTCCTTTGTTTGGCGCGCTCCTTATGCTTTTCACGCCCGTCTTCCTCGTCTCGGCAATGACGGTAATGTGTGACGTTTGGTTGCTTGCTCTTTGGGTATGGTCGGTTAATTGCTGGCTAAGCGGCCTCCAGCGGCATGGCTATTGGCTTCTTCTGCTGGCATCCATCATCGCCGCCGCTGCCGCGCTAACGAAATACTTCGGGCTCAGTCTCGTTCCGCTTCTTGCCGTTTATACTGTGGTCCAGGACCGCCGCCTCACCAGCCGACTCTTGTTTCTTCTCATCCCCGTCGCGGTCATCATCATTTACGAAGTGGTGACAAAAGCAAAATACGGCCACGGTCTCTTCAGCGGCGCAATGATTTATCCCTGGGAAGCAACCGCCAAAGCGAAGCCGCAATCGTTGGGACAATTTCTTACAGGGCTTTCGTTCACCGGCGGCGGCCTCTTTTCAGTTTTGTTCTATGCGCCCTTCCTTAAATCACGGAAGGTTTTTATCAGCGGGATCGCAGTCTTTCTCGCTCTTCTCCCATTATTTTATTTTGGGATAGCGCGCGGACTCACTTCGAGGACCGATGTCATCGCGGTCACG
>QHPM01000184.1 GCA_003219095.1 Verrucomicrobiota bacterium | reverse complement strand
CGCGAAGCAATTCGCCGAGCCGCTAACCAAATTGAAGCCGGTCAATTCGTTTGCATTTTCCCCGAAGGACAATTGTCGCGGACCGGCACGCTGGCACGTTTGCAACGCGGATTCGAAATGATAGCCCGTCACGCCAAGGCACCGGTGCTACCGGTTTTTCTCGACCAACTTTGGGGATCGATTTTCTCATTTCGCGGCGGAAGGTTTTTCCGGAAATGGCCAAAACATTTTCCGTATCGCGCCACCGTCGGCTTCGGCGCCCCTCTTTCAGCCAAAGAAGCGACGATTCCGCGCGTCCACGAAGATTTGCTCAAGCTTGGCGCTGATTGCTTCGAGCAACGGCCCGAGTTGCGCCAACACCTTGCGCGTCGCGCTCTTGGCGGACTGAAGCGCTCGCCTTTTGCCACCCTGGTGACCGATGGAATGGACGGCAGCAAGTTGAGCCGCGGGAAATTGCTTGGAGTTTCGATCGCACTGAGTCGTTACCTTCGGAAAACATTTCCGGAAAAACGAATCGCGATTGTGTTACCGGCCAGCAAAGGCGCAGTCGTTGCCAATCTTGCGGTCGCGCTGGCCAACAAAGTCCCAGTGGGATTAAATTTCACGGCTTCGGCTGACTCCGTCGCGAGCGCGATCGATCGCGCTGAAATCAAAACTGCGATTAGCGCCAAACAATTCCGCGGACGCCTTCCCAATTTTCCCTGGCCACCCAATATTGTGTTGCTCGACGATCTGCTGCCGAAGTTGAAGCGGAAAATTCTGCTTTGGTGGATTGCGGGAATGATTACTCCCCAATTCTTGTTAGCTCGCTGGCTCGAGCTTCCGCGCTGTGGCGGACACGAAGAAGCAGTCTTGCTTTTTACCAGCGGCAGTTCAGGGGAACCCAAGGGCGTAGTTCTTTCCCACCATAATATTATCGGCAACGTCGCCCAGTTTACCGTCATGCTCGATGCCGCACCGGAAGATAGTCTCCTTGCCTCGCTTCCCTTTTTTCACAGTTTCGGCTGCACCGTCACACTCTGGTATCCGCTCATCGAGGGCACGCCCATAGTCACTTATCCGAGTCCGCTCGAAGCGGCGAAGAACGCCGCCCTGGTCGAGAAGTACAAAATCACGGTGCTGCTGGCGACGCCGACTTTCTTGCGCACGTATTTGCGCAAGGCCGAGCCGCAACAGTTACGTTCGGCGCGGTTGGTCATCGTTGGCGCAGAAAAGATGCCGCTCGATCTATCAGAGAAATTTTGCGAACGCTTCGGCAAACGGGTAATGAAAGGCTATGGATTAACCGAAACGGCGCCGGTCGTTTCCGTGAATCTGCCCGATCCAATTGCCGAGCATCCTGATATAACGGGAGAAATTATCTATTTATGATAGCGGAATGCTCTGGCTGCGCGGTCCAAATATCTTTGAAGGATATCTGAAAGATCCAAAGCGAACGGCCGAAGTTTTGCGCGATCGTTGGTTAAAGACAGGCGACATTGGCCGGCTGGACGAGGACGGCTTTCTCTACATCGAAGGCCGGCTTTCGCGTTTCTCCAAGATCGGTGGTGAAATGGTGCCACACGAGGTAGTCGAGCAGAAGATAATCAGCGCGCTTGGTTTGGAAGGAAGCGAACGCCGCATCGCCATTTGCGGAGTGCCTGACGAAGCGAAAGGCGAAGCACTACTACTCCTCACCGCCGACCCGATCGAAATGGATAAACTGCGCACCGTCCTCAATGAAGCCGGCGTCCCGAATCTTTGGATCCCGAAACGTTCCGTCGTGGTAGAAAACATTCCCGTTCTCGTCTCCGGCAAACTGGATATCAGACGATGCCAGGAGCTGGCGGGTAATTTGTAGGGCAACCGCGCCAGTTGCCACATAGGAATCCGGCGAGCGGGAGCGCTTGCCCTACAAATTTAGAACGCGCTTAATCCAGCCAGTCCATCGCACCAAGAATGCCGCGGAATTGTTCGTCGTCGATAGAAAGGGCGGGTAGCCATTCACCAATTGGCTCGCGTTTCCACCAGGCTGGATCACCCGGCGGCGCGAAATGATAGCGATAGAGCCGAGCACGAATGTAGTGCGGCGGTCTAACGGGAAATGGATTGCCGCCTAGGAGGGAAAGCGTGCCGGGATCATTGTGCAAAAGTTTCCAGACGAAATGGAGTGTCCAGGGATATTCCGCCGGCGAAGCCATGGCGGCGAACCAGATTTGCCAATCGATGCGCGGCTGATACGGGGCGATGAAAGGCGGGCGCAAATTGGGATTACCGGGCTTGGCTTTGAATTCGTATTCCTTCCATTGCGTGTCGCCCGTGACAAAAACGTCATCTGTTCCTTCAAAAATAATCTCGTCGCGTTCTTTACCGACCGCACCGAAGGCGCCGTAAGTATTCACCAGGCTGAGCCGATCGAATGACGTGTTCATCATTTGCCCTTCGGAAATGAGATTGGCGACTGGCGCGATGCTCAAATACGCGATTAGAAGCGACAATCCGATGGCGATCGTGTTGTTGACGCGCGACGGCTCCGATTCCTGCGCCGCACGCTCGGCGCGCTTCACGATCAGCCGTGGAAGAACTCGCCGAAGGAAAGTATCATCAAAACAAGCGAGAAATGGAATGATGGTCACGTAATTCAAGAATGAGAGGTTGCCGCTGATGATGAGAATGATTTGAAAACTCACCAGCAAGATGCCGGCGACGTGGCGGGCGGGCCGGGGTCCGAAGGAAAACCAGGGGACGATCAGTTCAATAAAATGATTCCAGGCCGTGCCGAATTTGTGGAACCAATGCGGCGCGAAATCATAGTGATAATAAAGACAGGTAAGATCGCGCCAGCAGGGATCGCCGCGCAGCTTGATCAGGCCGGCACCAATCATGATGCGAAAACCGAGCCAGAGGAAGAGCCAGATCACGAGCAGCGGTGGCCGGCATTTCGGAAACGGCCGACCATCGAGCAACGGACAAAGAAAGATCGAGAGGAACCCGGTTTCGAGCAGTTGCGTCTCCCAACCATAGCCGTACCAAATTTGCCCGACGTGGATGATGGACATGTACATCGCCCAGAGAATGGCGAGCAGAATCGCGTTGGCATAACCGGCGAACACTACGAGCGAGAGACCGAACCCAAACCAGGCAAAGATCGACAGACCTTGATCGGATATCCCGAACCAAAAGAGCGATGGTAATTGCAGGGCCGCGACAGGACGCGAGCCGAAATGCGCTTGAACTCTTTCAAAAAAATGATTGGCCGGGGTTAAGCCATGTTCGCCGACGAGAGGAACGAGTTGCTGTGCAGCGACCAGAAACGCAACTGCATAAACGAAACCAAGCATCCGAAGAATAACGAATCTCGTTAGCCAGTAGGAATTGCCGGCGGCAAAAAGACTCTTGAAATCAAGGCTATTGCTCATGACAACAAAAACGCTCCGGGCGGCGTGGATGGATTAGGAGTAGGAATACGAATAAGATTAGGAGAAAGTTCAAACATCCAACGCCAATCAATCCGCAATCCGCACTCAGAACTCCGCAGTAAAAAATGCCAGGGGGGAGAGTTGAACTCCCGACCAAGGGCTTATGAGTCCCCTGCTCTACCACTGAGCTACCCTGGCATCAGCTTGTTTTAATCGCGCACAACCCTCCGCTCAACTCCCGACCAACCCCGAACGCTTTCGGGGCTGCTCTACCACTGAGCTATTCCGGCGAAATCGAACGGCTAATTTTCTCTGAGCGGGTCGGCTGTCAATGAGGAGCACCGGCTCACGCAAGGGGCTCGAGAGGGATCGCGGGTTGAAACCTCACCGCAACTGCGGTTTGGCTAAATAAGGGGCGAGATCTTTTTTTGTGCCGCGAACTGCAGCCATGAAGAGAACGCCTTTGCGCGCCTGCACCGCGCCGGTCCATCCTTCCTGTTGGATGTAACGCCAGCCCTGGAAGTCCTCCGCCTTTCCGGTTTTGGAGTCGCGCCGGCCCGGAAACAAAAACAACTGCATTCGTTTTTCCGCCAGACCGATTTGTGCAACCTGACCGGCTTCATCGTCGTCAAAAACGCGGACCCCAATCGTGCGCTGTTGAGAAAATTCCGGCGGCACATCGTAATGCTCGAGCCGATATTTCATGAAAAACAAATCGTTTAGTGTTCCGGCCTCCGACTGCACCGGCTCGAATTCCGAAGGCCGCGTCATCGCCGCCACGTTCAGCAATTTCTTCGCCGTCGCCGTCCCGGGGAAAGCATGCATTTGTTCGTCGAACTTGATCCCGGCAACGACCGCGATAACCGCGAGCGCGATTCCAATGGCGAGAATCGCGGGATGAAACGCGGTCTTTTTCCAATTGCGCTTCGCCCCTTCCGCCATTTTTTCATTGGCAAACCATTCCTGGATTTCGGGCGACACTGGAGTTGCTTGGACCAATTTGGCGACGGCGCGATCAAACGATTGCTGCGCCGCAAAACCTTCTAAGCGTTTCGCGCGCGATACTGCTGTCCGCATGCGACGATCGGGCGCCTTCGCATTTGCAATAGGCGCGCAATCCGACAAAATGCGCAGACCCCGTGACAATCGCTTCATTCCGGGGCCGCCGCCGGCACGGTGGCATTGAGCCAGGCTTGGAGTTCGCGGCGACCGGAGGCGATCGCGCGCGCGAGCTCATTCAATTTCAGACCAAGCATCGCCATCATTTCGCGATAGTTAAATTCATCGAGATAATAGAGAGCGATGGCGCTGCGCTGCGGTTCAGGCGCGGCCGAAATCCAAATTGCCAGCTGTTCAGGTTCGAGTTGCTCGATTTGTTCAGGCGCCTGCGGCGAAACTTCGGTCGACTCGCTCGCCCCCTGCTCTGGCTGCACGCCGTGGGCAACTACGTCGAGGCAACGCCATCGCGCTTCGCGAAAAAACCAGTAGCGATCGGCCGGCGGCTCGCGGTTAGCGGCGAGAAATGCAGCTTCTCGTAAAGTATCCTGAAAAATTTCCTGCGCTTTTGACGCCTCGCCGGTCATTAGGAAACAAAAGCGATAGAGTTGCGGTAAATTTTTCGCAGCCACGCTAACAACGGGAAGCAGAGAATTCAGCCAGTGCAAGCGCCTCCAACAAAGGAGGACTCTTTCGAGGCCGTTGCGGCCCTGATTTCTGCCACTACAGAGTTAACATTTGAGCGTTGCATATGCGACACTCGAATGTTAACTCGTGAGGAAAGGCGAAACGCGGGCAATTGTTCCATAGACTCAGGACTTTGGAATTCCCGTCCCGCGCAACCGCCGCGCGACCTCCTCGGCGTTAGCACGACTGTTAAAGGCCGAAACTCGGAAGAAACCTTCGCCTCTTGAACCAAAACCGCTGCCCGGTGTGATGACGACGTTTAATTCACGCAACATCCAATCAAACGTTTGCCAACTCGTTTTGTCAGGCCGTGTCTCGACCCAAATGTAAGGCGCATTTGTCCCGCCGTGGACTGCGAAACCGGCGGCGCCCGCCGCCTCCCTGAGAATACGCGCGTTGCCCATGTAATGATCGATGAGCGCGCGCACTTGCTCCCGACCTTTCGGGGAATAAAGCGCTTCCGCGCCTCTCTGCACCGGATAACTCACGCCGTTCGATTTTGTGCTCCAGCGCCGATGCCAGAGCGGATGGAGCGCTAATTTTTT
>QHPM01000301.1 GCA_003219095.1 Verrucomicrobiota bacterium | reverse complement strand
ATCATCATTTGCTGGAATAGTGGTCACGCCAAGACCACGCCGGTCCGGCCTTTTATGGTCGAAGAGGTGGGCGCGAACGATAATCGAGTGCCGAAAGAAGATCTGGTGCTGAAGCTCTTTGACTTCCGGTTTGAGCTCGATGGCAGTTTGCACCCGGGAACGCAAGTTATCCGAATCGAAACCCCTGGCCCGAGCATGCACGAGGTGGACATCTACCGTCTTCGCCAAGGCAGAAGCGTGGCTGATCTAAACGCCTGGCGGAAACAGCAAGGCCATGGCCCCGCGCCTGCGCAAGCCTAGGGCGGTGCCCTCGACAGTCATGACACCCACAGGGTGGTCTGGTTGCGAAAGATTTTTTCTCCGGGACGGTACGTGCTGCACTGCGAGATGCCTGTCGCAAACAGCGATCTCACTCATGCCGACGTCGGAATGGTGCGGGAGATCGAGATCAAAGACTGACGCCCCCGCGATTGTCTTCCCAACAGCGCAATCGGGGATTCTGGATGCTGGATTCTGCTTTTCCTAGAAGGCTTCTCCTAATCCGGTCCTGCAAGGCTTCCCTGGAGGGACATGCGTTGTCCTGTCCCAAATATTTGGGCGCCGACGAAGGGGATACCCTGCAGACTGGGATCCTGATCTCTGACTTCTGACCTCTGATCCCTAGCGCAGCAACTTTTCCAGCGAGGCGTCCGGTTCAGCGCCGAGTTCGGTTGCTTTGGTGTAGTGGCGCTTGGCCAATTCTTTCGATGGCGGAGAGGCGGTGGCGTAAATCACGGCCAGGTTAAAATGCGCGTCGGCGTAGTCCGGTTTGACCGCAATGGCTTCGAGCATTTCCTTTTCCGCCGCTTCCTGCCAGCCTTTCTGGCTGGCGGTAATCCCCAGGTAATTGTGGGCGGCTGCGCTTTTCGGATTAATCGCGAGCGACTTGGTCAATTCGTTCAGCGCCTCGTCGAATTTACTCTGGCGATAGTAAACAATACCCAACGTAGTATGGGCGAACTCGTCCTTCGGCGCGATAGCTACTGCCTTCTTCAAGGTAAGTTCAGCTGCTTTTAGCTTGCCCGTCCTGAAGTAAACAACGCCAAGATTTGAAAGAGAGTAGAGATTGTTCGGGCTCTTGGTTAGTAGTTCCTGATATTCCCGCTCCGCTGCATGGTACTTCCCGCCATCGAAATTCTCCTTCGCCTGTTTCGCTATATCCATCAGGTCGGTCGGCACATTCGGTTTGAATCCGTTTTGCAAACTAGCTTCTGGCGGGGCGGGACTCTCGGTTGTCTCCACAATTGGCTCGCCCGGCTGATTACCGGTTGAAGGCTTGGCGTAAGTAAAGCTGGCCTTAACCGTGTTTGGACTTTCGTCCGAAATCGAAATGACCGGCTGGCGAAGCAAAGCCAGCTCTTCATCGTTTAACTTCGTTACCGGTTGTGCCAGGAGCGCAATCTGTTCGTTCAAGGTATCCGACTTAATCTTTAATTTATCGAATTCGGCCAGCATCAATTTCTTGGCCTGCTCACGGCGCGCTTCTTCCTGCCGCTCACGCACCACGATGTTGCGCAAAATCTGGTTCTCGCGGGTTAGCTTCGCGGTCTCATCGGCATTCGTGCCCGTCAGCTTTGCTTTCTCCAATTGACTGGAGGTGTCCTCCAGTTGGCTTCGCAGCGAAGCCACCGCGACCTCGAAGTCTTTGTTCTGCTTTTGGCTCGCCTCCAGTTGCGCGCGCAGATCTTCCAATTGCTTCCTGGCGTCAGCCAGTTCCTCCTCCTTCTTTGGCTTGTCGTCGCTGACCTCGCGCACAGTCTGTTCGGCGGACGCGAGCTTCTCCTTCAGTTCGCTATTCTCGGCCAACAGAACCGCAACGCGATGCTCGGAATCCTTCAACCCGGCCAGTTGCCCCAAAGCGTCGTCACGCTCTTTCGTGATCTGGACAATTTGCGAATTGGCATCAGCCAGTTTCGCGTTCTGCGAATCCCGCTCCTTTTGCGCCGTGGCGCGACCTTGCTCAGCACCGGTAAGGGCCTGCTTCAACTGCGCAATCTCGCCCTTCAAAGCCTGCTGCGCTTTCATGTCGCCGTTACTGGTCTCCTGAATTTTCTTCAACGATGCCTGCGCTTCCGCCAGCTGGCCACGCACGTTCTTCTCTGCGTCCTTCGTGCGTTCAAGTCCCTGTTGCGCCTGTTCCAGCTTCGAATTCGATTCCTTCAATTTCGAATTCAGCTTCTCCTTTTCTTCCTCCACTTCGCTGACCTTGGAACGCGATTGGTGCAGTTCCGCTTCCAATTGATCGACTTTGTCCCGCAACTTCCGAGTCGCATTCTTAATCGCGGTGTCGCCCGCGGAGGACGCCGGGGCTGGTAGCGCAACTTCTCGCGCTGCCGGCGGCGGTGAGGTTTGACCTGCCGGCTGCACAATTATCGGCGGCTTCGATTTGTTCGGCCCAATTTCAACCGTTGGCTCGGTCGACCGTTCTGGTGACGGCTGCGCTTCAGCCGGCGGCGCGTTAGTCGCGGCAAGATCCTGCTGCGTTCCAGATTTGCTCTGCACCCGAAGAATGCTCTCCGAAACCTTCCGGCTGCGGTACTCCACGATGGCGGGCTGCCAGTCCGAGCGCGTTTTCTTGAGCTCTTCGAGCAGGCTGCCGGCTAAGCGGTATTTCGCCAGGGCCCGGGTAAATTGATTATCGCGCTCAAGTTTCTCGCCCTGCTGCGCGGTCATGTAAGCCTTGAGAAAAGTCTCGCTCGGATCGTCACTCTGCGCTTGGGCGCTGGTGACGACGAAAAACAGTCCTGCGAGTAGGAGCGAACCAAGTCGGGTCATGCGGGAACGAGCGCCTAGAATAACCCGGCGCACGCCGCTTGCAATGCTAAGGAGAAGCACCACGGCGTTGCTGTCAGCGAAGAGTGTGCCAAAGGCGGCGGTGGGCATTGTCTTAATTTGGAAGACAGGCCGCTGGCCTGTCCGGCAGTCGTCGACCGCCGCTACCAGGAGTCTCAAAGGGGCTTGCGTATGGCGCTTTGCCTTTGCAATCGGAAATCTAAAACCTAAAATCTGACATTCAGGTGGTGGCCATAGCTCAATGGTAGAGCCCCAGATTGTGGTTCTGGTTGTTGCGGGTTCGAGTCCCGTTGGCCACCCTGTTTTTCAGCGTGAGAGGTGAGAGGTGATTAGTGAGAAGTTTCTCCCGTGGGCGATTTTTGCCTGCGACTTTTGACCTCTCACTTCTCACCAATCACCTTAATCTTGTGCCTGTAGCTCAACCGGATAGAGCTTCTGACTTCGGATCAGAAGGTTGGGGGTTCGAATCCCTCCAGGCACGCCATTCCTCATCTCATGAACCTTTCCCGCCGCGAACTCGACAGCACCGTCGTTAACATCGAGCTCACCCTTGCCAGCATTATCCAGGGCGTCGCCCTCTATTTCCTGACCGAGAACGCGCGGACCGCGTTATCGCTTAATAATTGGCCAGCCATCCTTTATATGAGCGCGGGCTTGTGCGTGATCTTTATTTTTTGGTCGCGCTCGATTATTCACACCCTCACCGTCATCAAATGGCCCCTCGAGTTCGGGCACAACTTTTTTTATATCGCCTGCGCCCTGGGCGAAGCCATTCTCTTCACCCGGCTCGAGCATCCGCTGGCCTGGTTTCGCTTGAGCACCGCCTACGCCGCCTTCGTCTGGCTGCTTTTCGTTTATGACATGCGCCTGATCCGGGCGCGTCTGCGCGAAGCCGCTAACGAAGCCGAGAGGTCCCTCTATCATTGCACCAGGGAGGATCAATCGCTCAATATCCGGGTGCTGCTGCCCTTGCTTTTCTTTTTCAACCTCGGCTGCACTCTCGCGATTAACCATTGGCCTGACTTTTTCATCGATCGCGCCGGCAACACATGGCTAATCGCGGCCCAGTTGCTCTCATTTCTCGTCTATCTCTTTTACGTGACCCGGTTCTACAACAGGCTTGCTCCCCTTATCTTGCGCAGCCACGAAAAAGCGCGCCAGTCTTGACCGCGCGAATTGGGTGTCATTTCCTCGGCCACATCAATCGCTCTCTGTTGTCTCGCCCTGGGACGAGCAGGTGCAACTCGACCTGGTCGTGAAATGCAGTGTATATAATCGCTCTCACCTGTGAAAGCGCGCACTACGCGTTCCCGTCCGATTCTAAAATCACCCGCTCGCGATCGATCCCGCTGGCCCGTGCCGAGCGTCGATCAAGTGATGGTGGAAGAACGGGCCGCCGCCTTCGCCCGACGAAGCATCAAAACTTCGGCCAAGCTCGAAGGCCTGAAGTTGATCGTTTCGATGATGGACCTGACCACGCTCGAAGGCAGCGATACTCCGGGAAAAATGGCGTTCCTCTGCCGCAAAGCGATGCAACCACTCGATCCCTGCTACCAGGCGCCGAGCTGCGCGGCCGTTTGCCTCTATCCAAATCTCGTTAGAATCGCGAAAAATTTTCTGGAACACTCGAGCGTAAAAGTTGCCTCGGTCGCGACCGCCTTTCCGGCCGGACTGATGCCGGCAAAATTGAAGCTGCGGGAAGTCCGCGGCGCCGTCCGTGATGGCGCCGACGAAATCGATATGGTGATCAATCGCGCGGGTTTTCTGGCGGGCGAGTACGAGCGCGTCTTCGACGAAATCGCCGCGACCAGGGAAGCATGCGGGCCCGCGCATTTAAAAGTGATTCTCGAAACCGGTGAGTTGCAGACCTGCGATAACGTTCGCCTCGCCAGTGAAATCGCGATGCGTGCCGGCGCTGACTTCATCAAAACTTCAACGGGAAAAATTTCACCCGCCGCAACCATGCCGGTGACGCTGGTAATGCTGGAAGCAATTCGCGATTATTTTTACAAGACCGGAATTCGGGTCGGGATGAAACCAGCCGGCGGAATTCGCACTGCCAAGGAAGCGCTGGCCTATCTGGTGATGGTGAAGGAAACGCTGGGCGACGATTGGCTCACGTCCGCTCTTTTCCGTTTTGGCGCCAGCGCGCTCCTGAACGACGTCCTGATGCAACTGGTAAAAGTGGTCGACGCCAACTACCAGGGCGCAGATTATTTTTCCTTACCCTGACTTTATGTCGCGACGGAAACCAAGCACCTCGCAGCTCGCGATCGTCGATCGAAATGGCGAGGCCGACGGACGCCAGATTGCGAAAAAAGATCGGAAGTTGAGCTTCGGAGAACGCTGGACTTACGCGCCCGCGCCGGAAGCGAGCAACTACATTAAACTGCGCGATCGCTATCAGCTTTTCATTAATGGCCGGTTCGTAGCCCCAAAGTCCGGCGAATATTTCGACTCCATCAATCCAGCCACCGAAGAGAAACTGACCGAGATCGGTTCCGCTAATGAAAAGGATGTCGATCTCGCGGTAAAAGCGGCTCGACGCGCTTACAAAACTGTCTGGTCCAAAATGCCGGGGCGCGAGCGGGGAAAATATCTTTTTCGTATTGCGCGCTTGATCCAGGAAAAGGCGCGGGAGCTGGCCGTGCTTGAAACGATGGACGGCGGCAAAACCATCAAGGAATCGCGCGAAATCGCTTTGCCATTCGTGGCCGCACATTTTTTTTATTACGCAGGCTGGGCCGACAAATTGGAATACGCTTTTCCCGGCCGAAAAGCGCGCCCGCTTGGCGTCGCGGGCCAAATTATTCCCTGGAATTTTCCGTTGCTGATGGCGGCATGGAAGCTGGCGCCCGCGCTTGCTTGCGGAAACACCTGTGTCCTGAAGCCGGCGGAGACGACTTCGATCACCGCCCTCCATCTAGCCGAAATTTTCCAAGAGGCCGGGTTGCCTGACGGCGTGGTTAACATCGTGACCGGCGCCGGCGAAACCGGCGGCGCCATCGTCAATCATTCCGACATCGACAAAATTGCGTTTACCGGTTCCACCGAAGTTGGCAAACGAATCGCGTCGGCTACTGCCGGGACGAAGAAAAAATTGACGCTCGAGCTCGGTGGCAAAGCGGCCAACATCATTTTCGACGATGCGCCAATCGATCAGGCGGTGGAAGGAATTATCGCCGGAATTTATTTCAATCAAGGTCACGTTTGTTGTGCCGGTTCGCGTTTGTTCGTGCAGGAGAATGTCTTCCCAACCGTTATTCGGAAGTTGCGCGATCGCATTTCCACCCTGCGCGTAGGCGATCCGCTCGACAAAAACAGCGACATCGGCGCGATTAATTCGCGGGCGCAATTGGACAAGATTTGCGAGCTGGTGGACAGCGGATTGAAACAAGGCGCACAACTGGTGCAAGCCCGCGCCCGTTTACCTGCCAGAGGCTATTGGTATCCACCGAGTTTTTTCACCGGAGTAACCGCTTCGCATCGGATCGCGCAGGAAGAGATTTTCGGGCCGGTCCTGAGTGTGATGACCTTCCGCACGCCAGAGGAAGCCATCGCACGTGCCAACAACACGCCTTATGGCTTAAGCGCCGGCGTCTGGACGGACAAAGGAAGCAAAATTTTCAAGATCGTAAATCAACTGCGTGCGGGCGTGGTTTGGGCGAACACCTATAACAAATTTGATCCCTCCAGCCCATTCGGCGGCTACAAAGAAAGCGGTTTTGGCCGCGAAGGCGGACGGCACGGATTGCTACCGTATCTCACCCTCAGTTAAAGCGGCCTCGCTTTCTTTTCTCCAGGGAATTGTGAGAACAGTCTTAATATCGTTAGCCCTGATTTTTGGGGTGACAGCGGTTGCCGGCCTAACGTGGCTTTGCCAGCGCGACCCTGGAATTAACTTCCTCCGGCCGGACAAACGCGCAGAATGGATGGTTTTCCCGTCCGCGGTCGAGGTCAAGGCGCGCAACGTGGCCAATCTGGACACACTTTTCCGGCGTGAGTTCATCCTCCAGCGACCGGCGGCAGGGGCAGTCCTTATTGTGCGCGCGGCGAAACGGGTTGAGTTGACAATAAATGATCGAAAAGTTGATCTCGTCGCCAGTCACAATTGGAAGAATGCCTTGACGGCTGAGGTTGCCGGGTTGCTGCACAACGGCCCGAACAGAATTGAAGCCAGAGTATTTAACGACAATGCGCCACCCGCTTTATGGTTGTTGCTTACAGGAGATCAATTCTCACTCCGGAGCGACCAGAGTTGGATTGCTTCATGCGCGGGTTCAGCCTGGCGAGGGGCTGCTTTGGCTACTTCACCAAGATTCCCGGGTCGGGGCAATTCGATTGATAGCAGCGAGCGGACAATAAGTAGTCTCACCAAGGTCTGGCCGCTCTGGCTGCTGTTCGGTGGCGTCGCCCTTGTTTTCTGTGTGGGAGGAAACTGGTGGCTTCATCGCTATTCCATAAACGCTAACTGGATGACGGTTGTCATCGTTTTCGGTTTCGCCGGTTTGTGGCTGA
>QHPM01000183.1 GCA_003219095.1 Verrucomicrobiota bacterium | reverse complement strand
CTCTATTCAGAAGCAATCGAACAATGGAAGGCATGTTCGCAAACGAATCTGGCGGATAAGACACTGCAGTTTTACACGAAACTCTATCTGCAGAACGACATCCTGGCGAAGGTAGACCGTGCGAGCATGATGCACAGTCTTGAGGTCCGCGCGCCATTTTTGGATATTGAACTGGTAAACTTTGTTCGTCAGATCCCGAGCGCCTACAAGTTTCGCAATGGCACCACCAAATACATCTTAAAAAGAGCTCTCGAAGGTGTTTTGCCCAGGAAAATTCTACATCGTAGGAAAAAGGGGTTTGGGGTGCCAGTCGGTGCCTGGTTCACAAAAAACGAACTGGCGGTTGCGCACTCAGCGCTCCCTTCCCTGCACGCCCACGTCATCGCACGAAAACTGGCCGCTCATCGCGCCGCCAAATCTGATGAATCCGCCTTTCTTTGGAGCGTTTATGTTTTAGACAAGTGGACGGCGGTAAATCAGGTCTCGTTTTGAATTTCCTCATTGGTAATCCGATTTATGGCGACTTTCCGGCAGTGACAGACGAATGCTCGAGCTTCTTGCTTATTTCTGCGACATCCGCTGATGCGCATTTTGCTCGTTAGTTACGAATATCCACCTGTCGGTGCCGGCGCCGCCACGGCTGGCGGCGCGATCGCGAAAGCTCTCATTGAACTCGGCCATCGGGTTGTCGTTCTAACGGGCCGATTCAAAGGGTTGCCCCCACAATACGAAGATCAAGGAATCATCATTCAACGCGTCCCGAGCCTGCGTCGCAGAATGGATCGAAGTCACTTGTTAGAAATGGCTTCTTTTCTCGCCGCAGGTCTGATGTTTGTGCCCACGATCGTTCGAACCCATCGGGTGGAGGTCGCCATCGTTTTCTTTTCCATGCCTTGCGGTCCAATTGGTCTTCTTGGCCGATGGTTATGCGGAGTGCCGTACATCATTTCACTTCGCGGCGGAGATGTCCCTGGCGCCGAACCGGCGCTTAATTTTCTCCACCGTCTTATGAGTCCCATTCGCCGTGCAGTCTTGAAGAACAGCATTGCGAACGTCGCTAACTCAGAAGGGTTACGAAAGATGGCAGAAACGGCAGACCCATTTCCTGTCCGGGTGATACCAAACGGTGTCGATACCGAGTTTTTTATTCCCGCCCACTCAAAGCCGGTGCGAGATGAAAGTATCTTACGAATTCTATTCGTTGGCCGTTTTCGGGAGCAAAAAAATCTTCCTTTTCTGCTCAGGCAAGTGGCGCAACTTCCAACCACCACGTTTGAACTTCACCTCGTTGGGGACGGACCTGAGAAACAGCGCCTTAAAGGCTTGGCACGCGAATTGGGCGTTGCTTCTGCAATAACATGGCATGGGTGGCTGCCGCCGGCGGAACTGCCGCACGTCTATCAGTCAGCCGATTGTTTAGTGAACTCTTCACTTTATGAGGGAATGTCCAACGTCGTTCTTGAAGCCATGGCCTGCGGGTTGCCGGTAATCGCCAGCAAAGTTCCTGGCAATGAGGAGCTCGTATTGGATGGCGATACCGGTTTCTTATTCGATCTTCGTGAACCAGCCGCACTGGTTTCAGCCCTCACCCAGCTGCGCGATGCGGGTTTGCGTCGCCGCATGGGAACTTCCGCGCGTAACCGGGCGGCGAATTTTTGTTCGTGGAGCAATGTGGCACGGCAGTACGCGGAACTGTTTTCCACGCAACTTTCTTCCGCTAGATGAGCGAGGGAACCACCATTTGTGACTGATCTAACTAACGAATTGCACCAAGGTCGGTGAAGATTGTTTTCATCATAGATTCGTTAATGCGGCACGGAGCACAGCGCTTCCTCACCTATTTGGCGCGCGGCTTATCCGATCTTGGTTACACACAGCGGGTGATTGTTTTGAATAAAGCGTTCGATACTGACATCGAAGAAGCTCTTTCCTCCGCCGGATGCAGCATAACCTATATCGGAAAATTTATGTTTTTGTTGGCCGGAGCCGGCTGGTGGCACCTGGTTGCAATCTTAAGACGGTCCAGTCCCGACGTCGTAATAACGATACTGGATTTTGCCGATACGCTGGGCCGTCCGGCTGCTCGGTTAGCAGGCTGCCCAGTCTTAGTCAGTTCGATCCAGGTGCGCAATCTTACCAAACCTTTATGGCGACGTTGGCTCGATCGTAAGACGGGATCATGGGCCGACAAAATTGTTTTTAACACGAGCGAGATCGTGAATTACGCCCGTGAGACGGAAGGCATTCGGGAAGATCAAGTCATGGTCATTCCCAACGGCGTCGAAGATTTGCTGGCCCGAAGTGGCGCGCTGCGCAAGACGCGCCGGAATGAGTTGAGCATTGGGAAGGAAACTGTGCTTCTCGGCACGGTCGCACGGCTCTACCGCCAAAAAAATCTAGCTCTCCTCTTGCGCATCGCCGCGAAGCTTTCGAGCGCTCCGCCATGGAAGATTCTGGTGGTGGGCGATGGCCCGGACCGCCCACAGCTCGTCGCGCTTGCACGTGAACTGGCGCTCAGCGAACGCCTTATCTGGCTCGGTTCGCGCCA
>QHPM01000182.1 GCA_003219095.1 Verrucomicrobiota bacterium | reverse complement strand
ATTGCCCTTGCCACCACCGCGGGTGTGCTGGTGATGATGCTCGATTTCGCGCCCTCGGTCTCGATCGGCCTTCAAGGCGCGACCCCGCAGTCCGGTCTCGGCGAATTTTTTACTCTCCCGTTATTCACCTGCGCCGGGCTGATGTGGATGGCTTCCGCCATCGATTTCGTCTTGATTTTCGTTTCACTGGAGCTGGTTACGATTTCCTTCTATGTCCTGGTTGGCTTTACGCGGCGTAATCCGGCCTCGCTCGAAGCGGCCGTGAAATATTTGGTCCTCAGTGCGGTCGCGACGGGTTTTCTAGTTTACGGGATCACCTGGATCTTTGGAGCGACTGGCGAAACGAATCTGCAAAAAATTGCGACCGCATTTTCGCGGCCCGGCCTTGAGCACAACGCCGCGCTTTTCGGCGGCGTGCTCGTCATTATCGCACTCGGCTTTAAAATCGCCGCCGTTCCGTTTCATATTTGGGTAGCGGATGTTTACCAGGGTGCGCCTACCCCAGTAACCGCGTACCTGTCGGTCGGTTCGAAAGCGGCCGGCTTTATCGTTCTACTGCGCGTGCTTGAGCCGTTTCTAATTTTGCCGCAAATGCGCACGTTGCTCGTTGCCGTCGCCATTCTTACTCTTATTTACGGCAATCTGGCTGCGCTGCCGCAAACGAACGTCAAGCGACTACTCGCTTATTCAAGCATTGCCCACACTGGTTATTTACTCGTGGCGGCAGTCTCGTTTTCCGGACGCTCCGTTGCCTTTTATCTCGTTGCGTATTTGCTGATGACTCTGCTGAGTTTCGCTGTCCTGGTTCTCGTTAGCCAGCGTGGCAGTGATCAATTGGAGAGCTTCGCCGGGCTTTCCCAGCGGTCCCCCTTTCTTGCCTTCGCCATGCTGGTGGCCATGGCCTCGCTCGCGGGTGTGCCTTTCACCGCCGGATTTCTCGGCAAGTTTCTTGTCTTCGACGCCGCCGTTTCTGCTCAACATTTCGGCCTCGTTGTCGTCGCCGTCATCACGGTTGGCGCCGGCTTCTACTATTACTTCAAGGTGGTGCGCGCGATTTACTGGGATGCGCCTCCGCCTTCGGCCGAGAAAATTGTCGTTAGCCCGCTGACTCGCTTCGCAATTATAGCGATGATCGCGGGGACGTTCGTGCTCGGCGTTTATCCCCAGCCGATTTTTGACGCATTGCGGTAGGCGAGTCGTGCATCTGTGGCGGCGGTCTATGACCGCAGATTCGGCTAAGCTTCGGCGCTCATAGAGCGCCGCGACAACAATTAGTCACTTAACTCAACGTTCCAGTACGCGAGATCGACGAAGTGCCGCCAGCTTTCGTGCTGATGCGTCGTGAACGTCACCTGCACAAATGGCCGCCATTTCGGCCGCTTCGGTTTGCGGATTAGCGTCATGTGCGCTTCATGCGGCAATCGATTCCCTTTGCGAGTGTTACACTCGATGCAGGAGCAAACCACATTCTCCCATGTCGTTAGGCCGCCACGGTCGCGCGGCAAGACGTGATCGAGATTCAGCTCACTCCGCTCGAAAACATTTCCGCAATATTGGCAGGTATTCTTGTCGCGCTCAAAAACGTTGTGCCGGGTGAACTTCACTTCCTTTTTCGGTAACCGATCGAATAGCAGCAGGACGATCACCCGTGGGACACGGATCTTCCATGAAATCGTCGTCACCATATCCGCCTCGGGCGATTGCGCGGAAAAATCGCGCCAGCTATCGAAGTCGTGAGTCAGGAAATTGTTTGCGCCATCAGTGGCCACGACTTGGGCGTGTCCGGCATAGACCAGGGCAAAAGCCCGGCGCGCCGAGCAGATGTTCACCGCCTGCCAGAGACGGTTAAGCACCAGGACCTGACTGTTCAGTAACATAGATAATGGACTATTGAACTTTATCCTATTTTACCGTCAAGGGGAGGAGAGTAAAGTTGCGCGACGGATAACACTCAGCTTGAATTTTGTCAATGCAGCCGTCGCGAAACGGACGTTTATGCTATCCAACAGGTCAGAACGCCTTTCTGATGTTCGGCAAGCATGATGTCGTAGCGCTGCTCTAATACCACGTCGATCGCGGCCGGCGGAGGAACATAGGCTTTATGCCTGTGCGCCCAGCGGGCTTTCAGCCTGCTGTTTTTCGTGAAACAGGCTACAAGCCTGTTTGGCGCACAGACTTGAAGCCTATGTTCCGTCGCATCGGGCGAGTTTGAACGGGGGACCGTGGGACAATTCCTGCTGTTGTTTCCTCGTGGGCCATTTCATGCTTCAAGAGCAGGCGACTGCGGGGATTGTCGAACAATTTTCCCCATCGTATAGTCTAATCGGGTGAAAAACGGATGAGTGACGAGCGGCACGAGGGAGAAAGGGAATTCGATTTGCTCGATCGCGTCGATCTTTTGATCGCGACACTTCCACCCGGCGATGCCATGCGGCGCGAGCTGCTCGATCTGCGCATGGAAATTTCCCAGCACGAAGAAATCTTCGTCGAGGCGCGACAGACGATCGAGAAGCTTGAGGAAGTCATTAAAAAAGTGACCTCGCCGGCCAATCGCATCGGCACGTTTCTCGGCAGCGTCGGCAAGGAGACGGCACACATTGTCGTGGGTGGGGCGGATTATTACTGCAACATCGATCCACGCATTCCGATGGCGAAGTTGAAAAAGGGAACCCGCGTGTTGGTGAATGAAGCATTTGTCA
>QHPM01000181.1:2709-4199 GCA_003219095.1 Verrucomicrobiota bacterium | reverse complement strand
ACGGAAGCATGGGGGATCATTAATGTTCTCGCGCCCGAAGCCGCGATCGCAGCGGAAGAAGAACGGCGCGCGAAAATGCTGGACGATGCGCTACCGGAAGCGCGCCGTGGATTTCCGGCCGAGCTCATTTTTGCCGGCGACCAATTCATTATCACGCCGGCTGGTCGTGCCGAAGAAGCCGCTCGCGCGCATGCCGCCGGCGATGAGGTGCGAACGGTAATCGCCGGTTATCACTGGTTCACCGATTGGGGACGCGATACCATGATTTCGCTGGAAGGTCTCGCCCTCGTTAGCGGGCGGTGTTTGGAAGCGGGATATATTTTGCGCACCTTTTCTCATTACGTACGCGATGGGCTCATTCCAAACATGTTTCCGGATGGAGAAAAAGAAGGGCTCTATCATACTGCGGACGCGACTTTGTGGTTTTTTCACGCCCTTAGTCGTTACCTCCATTACACCGACGATCGGACCACTCTGCACCTGCTGCTGCCGGTCTTGATCAACATCGCGGAGTATCATTTGCGGGGCACTCGCTTCAACATTCATGTCGATCCGCGCGACGGTCTCCTCGCGCAAGGCAGCGAAGGTTATCAACTAACATGGATGGATGCGAAGATGGGCGACTGGGTAGTAACGCCGCGTCGCGGCAAAGCGGTTGAGATCAATGCCCTTTGGTATAACGCGCTTGAACTACTCTCCCAATGGTGCTGCGAAGAGGGAGAAGTTGCCGGCGCAGAAAAGTACGGTGACGCGGCAAAACGTGCGCGCAATTCATTCAATCAGCGCTTCTGGTTCGCCGATGGGGGTTATTTATTCGATGTGGTTGATTGCAATGGCCAAAACGGAACAACCGATTCTTCCTGCCGTCCAAACCAGATCTTCGCCATCTCGCTCGAACATTCGGTGCTTGAGCAAACCCGCTGGTCATCGGTAGTCGGGGTGGTAGAAGAAAAACTGGTTACCCCGGTGGGATTGCGTTCGCTTTCACCCGATCATCCCGATTACAAACCAATTTATTCGGGCGACCTCCGTTCGCGCGACGGCGCCTATCATCAGGGAACGGTCTGGGCCTGGTTGATCGGTCCATTCGTTGACGCGTGGTTAAAGGTCCATCCTGACGATAAAACGCGCGCCCGAAAATTTCTCGAAATCTTTCCGCAGCATCTTAACGACAACGGCATCGGCACCATCAGCGAAGTGTTTGACGCACGCGATCCACATTTTGCCGGCGGTTGCATCGCTCAAGCCTGGAGCGTAGCCGAGGTATTGCGAAGCTGGATTAAGACCGCATAAAAAACACGGTCATCCCGAGCTCTAGTCGAGGGATCCCGTGGAGTTACGTTGAAGCTTTCGCAACGGCACCCCTCGACTACGCTCGGGATGACCGGCGCAGCGCTCGCCTCTTCGGAATCTTGTCACACGCGGCAATCAAATGGATCGCGCGGCGCGAATTTACAGTAAATGGCAACAGCTGAGACAGCTGAGAAGAT
>QHPM01000181.1:0-2507 GCA_003219095.1 Verrucomicrobiota bacterium | reverse complement strand
AATCGGGCGACTGGATGATGCCGGCACTCGCTTCACTCTTCGCCGGATCGAACACTTGCTCGTCGCACTGGTTATCGCCGTCATCGTTATCGGCGTCGTTTTCGTTAACTGGTACACCGCGCTAATTTCCGTCGGCATCGGCTCGGTCATCGTTGGCCTGGCCGTGCAAACACCGATGACCAGTTTTCTCGGCTGGATCTACATTCTGGTGCGACGGCCTTATCAAGTCGGTGATCGCATTCAAATCGAAGATGCCACCGGTGACGTCATTGACGTGAGCTATCTCGACACCACTTTGTGGGAATTCGGCGGCAAATATCTTTCGACCGATCATCCGAGCGGGCGGATCATTAAATTTCCCAACTCGAAAGTACTAAACACAATGGTATTCAACTACTCGTGGCCGCTTTTCCCCTACATCTGGAACGAGATCAAATTCAACATTGCTTACAACAGTGATTTGGAGTTCGTGGCGCGAACAATGCAGAAAATCACTGAGGAAGAAATCGGTCAGGACATGATGGAACGGGTGGCAGTCTTCCGCGAATTACTGGCCAAAACGCCAGTGGACGAATTAGAAGTCAGAGAACGGCCGCGCGTTATCTTTCGCGTCAGTGAAAACACCTGGCTAGAAGCAATCGTGCGTTATCTTGTGCCGCCGCGTGAAGCGGGCTCAATCAAGACCCGCCTTCTCCCAAAACTTCTCGCCGCTCTCAACGCCGCGCCGCAAAAAACGATGTTCCCGAAAGGCGACGCGCGTTAGTTGCGTATCCGCGCTCATCAGTCGATTACTTGCGCCCAATGAAGCTTTCTTGCGCCCGTGATCTCATTCCCAAATTCGAATTTGGGAATGCCTGCCTGCTGGCAGGCTTTTGTTGTTTCTGCGGCTCCGCCCTCGCGGACAAAGCACCCCAGATTTTGCCGCTGCTGTCGGCTCCTCCCAAAGCCCTCAGAGCGGACAAAAAAACGCTCGTCGCCCTTCCCAACTATGACGAAGTTACCGCCACTCGCCTCCAAATTTTTCTCGACAACAACGATTTCGGGCCTGGCAAGATCGATGGAGAAATGGGGGAATTTTTTCGCAAAGCGCTGCTGGCCTACAAGCGCGCTCACCTCATGCCACTGCGCGGCACGGTCGATCAATGGCTGCTCGATCAAGTCCCGGAAACATTCACAAATTATACAATTCCACCCGAAGCGGAGAATTTTGTTGGACCGACGGCGAGCAAACCGAGCGAGCAAGCGAAGTTGAAGGCACTCAAATATGGATCGCTTCTCGAATTCGTGGCGGAACGTTTCCATTCGGCGGAGGATTACCTGCGCAAACTAAATCGCCCGATGAATCTGGATGCGCTCAAACCAGGTGACACGGTGAAGGTGCCAAATGTGGTACCGTTCAAAATCGAAGATCTGCACGAAGGTTTTGTGCCGCCGAATCCCGCGTTCGCCAACCGTATCGTGTATGTCGATACCAAGGAACGGTTCCTTCTGATTTACGAAAACAATCAACTCGTCGCGGAATTTCCTATCACTCCCGGTTCAACCAAGCTGCCCGCGCCTATCGGGGTATGGAAAATTAATGGCATCGCAGTCTTGCCGGTGTTTCGTCATGATGAAGGTATTTTGAATTATGGAATCAAGAGCGACACCGCATTCATTTTGCCGGCCGGTCCGAATAATCCGGTCGGCATTTTGTGGATGGCACTAAGCAAGCCGCATGTCGGTATCCACGGTACCAATCAGCCTGAAACAATCGGCCGCGCTGCCAGTCACGGCTGCATCCGCACTGCAAACTGGGATGCCGCGCGGGTGAAGGAACTCGTCACCGTCGGCAATATCGTTTCTATTTTTTAGTCATCCTGAGCAAAGTCGAAGGATCCCGTGGACGTTATCTGACAGCTTTCGCATCGGGATCCCTCGACTTCCGCGGGATGGCTGTGATCGTTGGCCAGCGCAGCCACAATGAACTTCGCCCATAAACTGCGAAAGCTTTTTGATCCGGAGATCATCGGCAGCATGCGCGAACACCTCCACCGCGCGTTCCACCCCGTAAGCGCTCGCCGATTACAGCACGAGCTCGAAACGGATCCTTCGTGGGAAGAACTCCGCCGGAAATATCCGCGCGGAATAAAAGAGGTGCATCGCTTTGGCGACACCAAGTTCTGGATCAAACGCAACGTCGAACGCGCGCAGGATCTTTCCCTCGATCGCGGCCCGCCCCGTCACATTCTCGATCTCGGTTGCGGTCCCGGTTTCTTTCTTTATGTCGCACAAAAGCTCGGCCACACCGGTATTGGATTGGACATCGACGAACAGGCAATTTTTCGCGACACGCTGCGACTTCTTAAGGTGAAGCGCGTGGTGCATTGCATTCGACCGCGCTTCCACTTGCCTGCGCCGGAAAAAAAATTCGACCTCATCACCAGTTATCTCACTTGCTTCCACCGCCTAGAACGTCTCCGCGATGGAAACTGGCGCACCTGGTCAACTGCGGAATGGGAATTCTT
>QHPM01000180.1 GCA_003219095.1 Verrucomicrobiota bacterium | reverse complement strand
TCGATCCCCTCTTTAAGCCGCTGCGCGGCGATCCGCGTTTCGAAGCGCTGGCAGAAAAGGTTGTGCCGGCGCGGCTTTTCAAAGAATCCGTTACTAAAAAATGAAGAGCAATTTCTTCGCCGAACTAAAGCGGCGCAATGTCGTCCGCGCGGCCGGACTCTATCTGGTGGGCGCGTGGTTGCTTACCCAGGTGGCGAGCACGGTCTTGCCAATGTTCGGCGCGCCCGACTGGTTGCCGCGAACCGTTGTGATTTTGCTCGCGATCGGATTTCTTCCCGCGCTGATTTTCAGTTGGGTCTTCGAGATGACGCCCGAGGGATTGAAGCGCGACGAGGACGTTAGACCGGAGGAATCGATCGCACCGCAGACCGCGCGGCAAATGAATCGCACGATGATTGGCGTCCTGGTGCTCGCGCTCGGATATTTTGCATTCGACAAGTTTGTGCTCGCGCCCCGCCGAGCTGCGGCGCCTAACGACTCTCCGTCGGTCGCTAACGCGAAATCGATCGCTGTTCTACCTTTCGAAAACCTCAGTGACGATAAGCAGAACGCCTACTTCGCTGAAGGCGTGCAGGATGAAATCCTCACCCGTTTGGCCAAGGTCGCCGACCTCAAAGTCATCTCGCGTACTTCGACACAACACTTCAAAAGCGCGCCGGATAATCTTCCCCAGATCGCGAAGCAGCTTGGGGTCATGCATATCCTCGAAGGCAGCGTGCAGAAAGCCAACGATCAGGTGCGCGTCAACGTGCAGTTAATCAATGCGCTGACCGACGCACATCTGTGGGCCGACACTTACGATCGAAAATTGATCGACATCTTTGCGGTCGAAAGCGAGATCGCAAAGACGATCGCCGATACCTTGCAAGCGAAGCTCACGGGTTCCGAGAAAATCTCGATCGCGAAAACTCCGACCGTGAACCCGGAAGCCTACGAGCTTTACCTCAAAGGCAGGTTTTTTTGGAATAAGCGGACCGCCGCGGACCTGCGCAAAGCCATCGAGTATTTCAATCAAGCCATCTCCAAGGATCCCGGCTATGCCCTCGCCTACGCTGGCCTGGCCGATTCGTACGTAATTCTCTCGGTCTTTGGCGCCGCTTCTCCGCAAGACTCCGTTCCACAGGCAAGGGTCGCCGCGAAAAGGGCCCTCGAACTCGACGATACGTTGGCTGAGGCACACGCTTCATCCGGAAGGATACTGGGTCCTTTCGACTTCGAGTTTGACCGGTCGATTACGGAATTCGAACGCGCAATTCAGTTAAATCCGAATTACGCGATGGCGCATCATTGGCTTTCGTGGGGGCCTTTGACGGCACTTGCGCAGTTTGATCGCGCGATTGCGGAGGGAAAACGCGCGGTCGAGCTAGATCCGCTTTCGTTGATCAACAATGCTGATCTCGGCGGAAATGTTTACTTTAATTCGCGTCGCTACGACGAGGCGATTGCGCAACTTCGCAAGACTATGGAAATCGATCCGCGCTTCTATATCGCCCATTATTATCTGGGCCAAGCCTTTCAACTTAAGGGGCAACTAACTGAGGCCATCGCTGAATATCAAAAAGCGGTCGAATTAAACGATGACCCAGAAGCGCTCGCTTATCTCGGCCAGGCCTATGCTCGTACGGGGCACCGAGACGAAGCGCAAAAAATCCTCGCGCGCCTGACCGAAGAAGCGAAAAGCCGCTACGTTTCCGGCTATAGCATGGCGCTCATGTTTATGGGATTGGGCGACAAAGAGCAGGCGATCGATGCGTTGGAAAGAGCCTATCACGAGGGTGCCGGCAACGACCTCTTTACCATCAAGGTAGATCCCATGCTTGACGACCTGCGGGGCCAGCCGCGCTTCGAGGCGCTGGCCGAAAAGATTGTTCCGGCCCGCGAATTTCGGGTTTCCCCAAAGTGAAGATCGACAACTTCTTCGCTGAGCTGAAGCGGCGCAACGTCTATAAAGTTGCGGTCGCGTACGCTGTCGTCGGTTGGTTGTTAGTTCAAATTGCGACGCAGGTCTTTCCTTTTCTAGAAATCCCGAATTGGGTGGTGCGACTCGTGATCGTTTTGGTCGCGGCCGGATTTCCGATCGCGCTCGTCCTCGCCTGGGCGTTTGAACTGACGCCGGAAGGAATCAGGCGTGCAGAAGATGTCGATCTTAGCGCGTCGCGCAGGTCGAAAAATCGCGCCTGGATTTATATGGTTTTGATCGGCGGCGCGATTTCAATCGCGCTGTTTTTGCTCGGCCGTTACTCAGCTCCAAGGAACGTGGACGAGTCGACTAACTTATCGGCGAAGTCGATCGCGGTTCTGCCGTTTGAAAATTTCAGTGAGGACAAGGCGTTTGTGTTCTTTGCCGACGGTGTACAGGACGAGATTCTGACCGATCTCGCGAAAATTGCCGATCTGAAAGTGATCAGTCGCACCAGCGTGATGCAGTATAAAAACACCGCAACACGTAACCTCCCGGAAATCGCGCAAGCGTTGAAAGTCGCGCACGTGCTGGAGGGAAGCGTGCAGCGCTCGGCCAACCGTGTGCGGGTGAGCGCCCAATTAATCGATGCCCGCAATGACGCGCATGTATGGGCCGAAAAATATGACCGCGACTTGGCCGATGTCTTCGCCATTCAGAGCGAGATTGCCCAAAAAATCGCCGACCAGCTTCAGGCCAAGCTCTCGCCAACGGAAAAAAGTGCGATCAGCGAGCGTCCTACTTCTGACCTGGCTGCTTACGACCTTTACCTCCGAGCCAAAGAACTCATCTACGCTGACTTCACCCCGTTGCGCTGGAGAGAGAACGCTTTTAATGCCGTGCAGCTCCTTGACCAAGCGGTGGCGCGCGACCCGACCTTTCTCCTTGCTTATTGCCAGCTCGCCTATGAACACGATTACATATACTTCAATGACATCGATCGCACCGAAACGCGCCTGGCGTTAGCCGAAACGAATGTCAGAGCAGCAGTTCACCTTCAGCCGGATTCGGGCGAGACACATCTCGCGCAGGCGATTCATTTTTATTGGGGTTATCGCGACTACGACGGAGCGCGAAAGGAACTGGCCAAAGCTCAAGCAGCTCTGCCTAACAATGCGCGCATCTTTCAGTTTCTCGGTCTAATCGATCGGCGCCAGGGGCGTTGGGACGAGGCTGTTCGCGATCTTGAACGCGCACTCGACCTTGATCCGCAAAATCAGGATATTCTTACCGATCTGGCGTCTACTTACTGGGCGTTACGCAGAAACGGAGAGGCAACCGCGTTGGACAATCGTGCGTTGGCGTTGCAGCCGCAGAGCGCCTTTCTGCGAGCCATCACCGTATCCAGCGTCGACACGGACGCGAACACGGCACCACTACGTGCCATGCTGAACACGATCGAAGCGGAGGGCCCGGCGTCAGCAGCGGAAGTGGCCGACATCTCGTTTCAAACCGCACGTCGCGAGCGCGACCCTGCCGCCGCCGCCCGTGCGCTGGCCAACATTCCCAAGGACATCTCCGCCAAAGGCAGTCCGTTCCCGCACGCCTGGTTTGAAGGATTACTGGCTAAACTGCGACAAGACGGGACTGCCGCACATACCGCTTTTATGGCTGCACGCACTGAAACGGAGAAAATCGTCCTCGCTCAACCGACAAATGCGAACCCGCTGAGCGCATTGGCACGAATCGACGCCGAGCTAGGGGAGAAAGAGAAGGCAATCCGCGAGGCTCGCACTGCCTGCGACCTGCTTCCAGTTTCAAAAGATGCCTACGCTGGCCCTCAGCTGATCACCAATCTCGCGACCGTTTACGCACTCACCGGCGAGCAGGATCTCGCCTTGCAACAGTTGGAGATCGTCGCCAAGCTTCCGGCCGGGCCGAATTACGGAGAACTCCGTCTTGGGCCCGAGTGGGACTCACTCCGCGGCGACCCGCGGTTCGAGAAAATTGTCGCCTCGCTCGCACCGAAAAGTTCGCGGTGATCAGTATGAATCCGCGGAATTTCTTCGCCGAGCTGAAGCGCCGGAATGTTTACAAAGTCGCCATCGCCTACGCGGTTGTGGCGTGGCTCCTCATTCAGGCTGCGTCGATTTTCCTTCCCGCGTTCAATGC
>QHPM01000179.1 GCA_003219095.1 Verrucomicrobiota bacterium | reverse complement strand
CCTTTTGCGCTTGCGTGCGCCACGCGACTCGCGAGCATAAACACACGCCCTCGCCATGCCCTTTACCACGCGCGAAATTGAAAATCCTGATCCGGTGACTCGCTTGGTCGCGGCAGATGCGGCGACGCGCAATCAGCAGACGGAGCAATCGGGTGACGACATCGGCGAAAAGATGGTGCTCAACATGGGACCATCGCACCCAGCCACTCACGGCGTGTTGCGACTGGTACTCGAACTTGATGGCGAAATCATCACCAAAGCGACGCCGGACGTCGGCTTCCTTCATCGTGGCGACGAAAAGATCGCGGAGAACATGCAATACAACCAGTTTGTTCCCTACACCGATCGCCTCGATTATCTTGCTCCGCTGTCTAACAATGTCGCTTACGCCCTGGCGGTGGAAAAATTGATGGACTGGGAAATTCCGCCACGCGGCAAAGCCATTCGCGTGATCTGCTGCGAACTCGCCCGTATTTCCGCCCATCTGATGGGCCTGGGCGCGATGGCGCTCGATCTCGGCGCGATGACGGTGTTTCTGTATACTTTTGAGGAACGCGAAAAAATCTACGACTTGTGTGAATTGCTAACCGGGGCGCGTTTCACTACCAGCTACACCCGCGTTGGCGGACAGATCCGCGATTTGCCGGTGAATTTTATTCCGCAACTGGCAAAATTTCTCGAGACCTTTGGCCCCAAGCTTGATGAATGTGATAATCTCCTCACGCGCAATCGCATTTTTGTCGATCGCACCCGCGACATCGGCGTGATCCCGCGCGATCGCGCCATCGCTTATGCGCTTTCGGGCCCGAACCTGCGTGGCAGTGGAATCGAACACGATTTGCGGCGGAAACATCCTTATCTCGATTACGATCAATATGACTTCGAAGTAGTGACCGGAGCGACAGGTGACTGCTACGATCGCTATCTCGTCCGGATCGAGGAGATGCGGCAGAGCGCGAAAATCCTCCGGCAGGTGATCGACAAATTGCCAAGCGGCCCGATCAACGTCGCCGATTGGAAAAATATGTTGCCCCCGAAATCGCGCGTGATGACAAAGATGGAAGAGTTGATTCACCATTTCATTGTCGTGACTGAGGGTTTGAAAGCGCCGCCGGGCGAAATTTATTTCGCGGCCGAAAATCCGAAGGGCGAGCTCGGTTTCTACATCAACAGCCGCGGCGGCGGTGTCCCGCACCGGCTCAAAATTCGCGCGCCATCGTTTGTCAACCTCAGTATCCTGCCGGAATTGCTGCCGGGTTGCATGATGAGTGATGTGGTAGCGATTTTAGGCAGTTTAGATTTCGTAATGGGAGAATGCGATCGATGAAAATGATCTCTGTAACTCTTTTGGCGATCCTGGTTTTGGCCGCGTGCAATCGCAATGTCCTGACCGGGTCGAAGCTGACGCTCGACAATTACAACAAAATCTTGGGACCGCCAACTTCGATGGAGACAAAAGACATGCTTATCTTCAAGAAGACGATCTGGCGTTACGAAGATGGACCGAAGTTCGCCCAGATTACGTTTAAGAACGACGAAGTGGACAGTAAGGACACCAATCTTGGCACGCAATGAAAAGCGTACGACTGCAGATTATCTTGCTTCTCGTTAGCGCATTGCTCTTTTCCTGCAGCGGTCAGCGCCTCTCCCAGGCCAACGTCGACCAGGTGACCGAAGGGATGAGTAAGAAACAGGTGGAATCAATCCTGGGCCCCCCGACAAGCGTCGAAAGCAAAGATTTCATGCTGCTAAAGCGCACAACTTATCTTTATCGCCAACCCAGCGGCACGGTAACGGTGTTGTTCAAGGACGACAAGGTGGCGGCGAAGTCGAGCACGCTCCCAAAATAAGCGACCGATTATTATGACTTCGACCGCGACCAAAATTCCGGCGGAATTGAAGCGGCAAGTGAATGCCGCCATAGCTCAATATCCGCTCGAGCGAAAACGAAGCGCGGCTTTGCCATTGCTGCATCTTTGGCAGGAACATTTCGGTTTTATCAGCGACGAAGGCATTCATTGGATTGCGGACAAGCTGGAGTTACAGCCGATCAACATTCTGGAGTTGGTAACCTTCTATCCGATGTTGCGGCAAAAACGCGCTGGCAAAACCCATATTCGCGTTTGTCGGACACTGACCTGTGCAATGGCTGGGAGTTATCGTGTCATGGAAAACCTTTGCGCGACTGCTGGCATTACTGGCGGACACGATGGTGTTCATGATCCAGTTCTCGTTAGCAAGGATGGAAAAGTGAGCGTCGAATTCGTGGAGTGTCTGGCCAGTTGCGGCACAGCCCCAGTTTGCATGGTCAACGATGAGTTGCACGAAAACGTCGATCCGAATATGGTGGCCGACTTTTTCCTCAAGGAAGGGCGGTCTCCAGACCGCCGACTTGTAAACGGCGATTTGGAAGCCGCCGCTCCTTGGCAGGCCTCACTTCATCCTCTCGAGCGCCGGCTCGTTTTCAAAAACATCGGCCGTCCGGATTGGACCACCGACATCGATTGTTACCGGGATGATGGCGGCTATAAGCAGCTAAAAAAAGCCGTTACCATGTCGCGGATAGACATTCTTAACGAGGTTAAGACTTCGGCGTTGCGCGGGCGCGGTGGCGCAGGTTTCCCCACCGGGGTGAAGTGGAGCTTTATCAAACCTGACGAGAAGAAGCCGGTGTACTTGATTTGCAACGCCGACGAATCGGAGCCCGGCACGTTCAAGGACCGCTACATAATTCATCAGGATCCGCACCAGCTGCTCGAGGGTATCTTGATTTCCTGTTACGCCCTCAATGTCCACACCGCTTACATCTATATAAGAGGCGAATTTCCCGAGGGCACGAAAATCCTCGAGCGCGCGATCGAGGAAGCGCGGGAGAAGAGGTTTCTGGGTAAGAATATTCTCGGTTCCAAGTTTGACGTCGAAATCTTTATCCATCGCGGCGCCGGCGCCTACATTTGTGGTGAGGAAACCGGGCTGATTGAATCCCTTGAGGGCAAGCGCGCCTATCCGCGCATCAAACCGCCTTACTTCCCCGCAGCGTTGGGCCTCTACATGTGTCCGACCATCGTAAACAACGTCGAAACGCTCTGTCACGTGAAGCATATCATCGCCATGGGCGGCGCCGAGTATTCTCGACTGGGCCGCCCCGGCAATACCGGTACTCGGATTGTTTGCATCAGCGGCGACGTCGTCCGCCCCGGTTACTTTGAGATCGAAGTAGGCGCAGTAACGATGGGACAATTGATCTATGAAATGGCCGGCGGAATGAAGTTCGGGCGACAACTTCGAGCGGTCATCCCTGGCGGAAGCTCCGCCAAAGTGTTGCGTGCAGACGAACGCTTTAAAATGAAGGAGAAGCAATCGGATGGCTCGACCGTAGAGCGCGAAATTTCCATCGAAGAAATTCCAATGGATTTCGACTCTCTCGCCGCCTGTGGCTCAATGGCGGGATCTGGTGGCGTCATCGTGCTGGATGATTCGCGCGACATGGTCTGGGCTCTTAACAACATTAACGAGTTTTACGCCCACGAATCGTGCGGACAATGCACCCCCTGCCGCGAGGGCGCGCTCTGGATGAAAAAAATTACGGATCGAATGCTGCTCGGCGGCGGCGTGATGCAGGATCCAGCGACTCTGAGAACGATAGCGGATAATATTGCCGGCCGCACCATCTGTGCCTTCGGAGAAGCCTGCGCCTGGCCCACCCAAAGTTTTGTCGAGAAATTTCCGGAGGATTTCGCCGCACGCGCAAAAAAATCCGCCCCGCCACCATTACCGCCGGAATACACCCCTGAAGAACTCATTGCCAAGGGAAAAATCTCAACCGTTCCGCTTGCACACGATCCGGGTTGGGAAAAAGCCGGCGCCACCGGGACTATTTGATATGGATTCTTTTCCCTCAGTCTCGTCCTCTGCTCGAGTCACGCAGATTGGGAAAAGGGGTAGGAATACGAATAAGAAAAAGGAGCGGTGGTGATGCCTGAACAGGCTGCATTAGTTAACGTCCAGATCGATGGCGTCTGGCACCAATTTCCGAGAGGCACGCGGGTAATCGAAGCGTGCGCGCAGGTCGGAGTTTACATTCCGCGTTACTGTTACCATCCCAAATTAAGCTCGCCCGGAAATTGCCGGATGTGCTTGATTGAAATGGGCATGCCGCGGATGGGCCCGGACCGGAAGTTCGAATTAGGCGCCGATGGCAAGCCAGTG
>QHPM01000177.1 GCA_003219095.1 Verrucomicrobiota bacterium | reverse complement strand
GCAATTCGGCGTAGGGAATCGAAACAGTTCGCAATCCTTGTTCGTGGAGCTTCAAACAAAACTCCACCGCCATGGACACACCGTCATCACGACCCAAGTGGCGGAATCCCGCCGTGTCTCGTGAAGCTTCCTTCTCGAAAACCTCCCGGCGCGTCAGCAAACACGACGCACTCACTGCACTGTAATTGCGCACGGCCTGCAGTTGCCGATTGGCCCCACGGAAATCACGCGTGCATCCTGCAAAGGCCGAACGCACGGTTCCGTCCGGCAATAAAACCAGCCCGGCGGTTTCAATCAAATCGTCGGCCGAAATGATGCGCGCGCCCACCACGCCAATCTTCGGATTCGACA
>QHPM01000178.1 GCA_003219095.1 Verrucomicrobiota bacterium | reverse complement strand
GATTTGTATGCTTGCTACACTACAACTGAGTTTGTTGTCATTGACCGCGCAAGAATCGCCACCTCCTGGCGTATCCGCCTCGCAACAGCAGCCTTCGCGGCCTCCAGCGGTATCGGGACAAGCCGCTCCGACGCGCGACGGAGCCCACGACTTCGACTTCCTGATCGGAAACTGGAAGGCTCACGTTCGCCGACTTCCCGATCGTCTGGTCGGTTCGACCACCTGGGTTGAGTACGATGGCATCTCGAATCACAAGAAGCTCCTAGACAGCAACGCGAACTTTGAGGAGTTCGAGGTCGACAATCCTGAGAAGCACCTGCACATCAAAGGGCAAACCCTTAGGTTGTACAATCCGGACTCTCATCAGTGGAGTATCTACATTCTGGATCTGGACAAAGGCGCTCTCAACCTGCCGCCAGTTGTTGGTCAATTTACCGGCAATCGCGGCGAGTTCTACGATCAGGAACAATATAAGGGCCGCTCCATTCTGGTGCGCTACGTCTGGTTGAATATCTCTTCGAAATCGACGCGGATGGAACAGTCTTTCTCAGCCGACGGCGGGAAAACGTGGGAAGCAAATTGGATCTGCGAACTCTCTCGATAGCACACCCACGGTGTAAGGGAAGAGTGGGCTCAAGTCTACATTCCCTGACAGATGATTGAGCGTCGTCCTGTCGGGGCATTGCGGCCCCTCCCACATTGACCTGAACTGCGGCCGACACGGCCGCCTCTACACTTCAATCCAGAGCGCCTGGCGGCCAACGGCAAATTTTCGTTGCCCGAAATTTTTCCAGCCGGCGCGTTCCGCCAGCTCGCGCAATTCAACAAAACTGAAGGCGCGCAACGCGGATAGTCGCGCATCAGTTTTCGTCATCTCGTTGCGATAGATTGTCGCCGTTATAAAATAAACCGCACACGTTAACCACCATGCCCTTCGCAAATCGGCGACCAAAACGCGCGCCGTCGAGAGCTGGCGGAATTTTTGCAACACGCGCACGGCGTCATCGTTGCTAAAATGGTGAAGAGCGAGCGAACAGAACACGATGTCGTAATGTTCAGACAAACATGACGGCTTTAAGCCGTCATGTTTAAGGACCGGCGACGAGTTCCATTCGAACAGGTCCGCGCAATAAAAATCGATTTCGGGATAACCGGCGCTCAGTCCTCGGGCAATTTCGATGGTCGACGCCTGCTGATCGATCGCGTCGATCTGAACTGAAATATTTTGCCTTCGCGCGTGATCGACGATCAGGCGTGGGATGTCCCCCGAGCCGGTGGCAACGTCCAAGATTCGTGCCTTCCCATTTGGCTTGAGCCAGCGTTGCAAAAAACGTTGCACCAATCGGTGGCTGCCAAACCAGCGATTGAGCGAGCGCAAGTTGGCCAAATCGCGTTCCAGCTCGCGCGTGACCGGCTGGGGCCGGTCCATCAGTTCGGGCCGTGCCGGATCGAACTGCCGCTTCACTTATTCCGCCAGAAAACTCCGCCAACTTTCCGGCAACAGTGCCGATTCCACGTCGCTCGCGATTCGGCCTTCGAAGGCCGGCTCAAAATTCGTGCTGGTGCCGTAGACCATGATTGCGTCCTCGCTTCCCTCCACCCGCAAGGCATGCGCCACTCCCGGTGGAATCAACAGCGCGACATTGTTCGGGCCGCGATGATTGTCGCCATCAATAAAAAAATGCATGATGCGGCTGCGAAAACCTTCGCGCACATCGCGCAGAATCATCTCGACCCGGCCCTGCACGAAGAACATTACGTCCCATTGTTCTGCCTCGTAGTCGGGTGAAGCAGTCCCTTTCCTGACGAACCTGCGCCGTAAGGATCTCACCGGGTCTTCGCCTGCGGGAATAAACGGCGGATGAACATGAAAGCCTTTGGCGGTGTTGGCGAACATGCGCGCCGTGGCCCATTGCTTGGGCCAGAATTTTAAACTCGCCAGCACTCCTTCATCGCGCCGCGCGAACTCTCCAAACAATCCACGGTGCCGTTGCACATGGATGGTGCGGGCGAAAATTTCGACGCCAGGAATCCAGACCGCTGCGAGAGAACGCCGGTTCGCCGACACGATCTGACCAGCTTCCACGCCGCCGCCGGAGAGTCGTTTTGCCAGCGATGGAGCTCGATAATCGCGCGTGCTCAACGCGGCAACGGCGGCGGGCTGCAAACCGCGCCAAATATTTTCCCCGGGTTTTTTCATTTTGTGTGGCGGTCTACCTGTCGCGCCGTAGTGGCACGAAGGCGGATGACCGCCGATTTCAAATTAATCAATCAAATCTCTGGAAGTCATCTCACAAGGCGGCGAAGGCGCAAACAAGAAGTCCTCATCCGTTTTTGCTCCCGTGTCGAAGAGGATCTCCGACACAGCGCACAGAATGCGCGCGCTACCCCAGCGAGAAATCGGCCCGTTCGCTAGAAAGATTTGGGTTATAATAAGGATCGCGTCGAAACATTTCC
>QHPM01000176.1 GCA_003219095.1 Verrucomicrobiota bacterium | reverse complement strand
TGTAGGTGGCGGTGCGGGAAATTCCACCGACGTAGACCGGATCGGCTTCGAGAACGGTGGCACTGACCTCGTTCTTCGCCAAAAGATAAGCGGCAGTAAGACCGGCTGGCCCGGCGCCGATAATGGCTACGTTCGTTTTCATTAAATCAAGCGACCCAATTTCCCCGTGTAAAATTCCAAATGTACCAGCTTTCAAGGCCCAGCCCCGCCGCGCCGATCAGCGCGATTGCAGTCACCGCGCTTGCTCGTCCCAGCCACGAGCGGAGAGGAAGATTGTGCAAATAATGCAAAAGCGCCAGCACGATAAGCGGATGCAGACAAAATTCGTAACGCAGCATGCTTTCCATGTGCACGCAGGCGACGCCGGAAACGGAGAGGAAATAGAGAATGATGGCGGCAAAATAAAATGGGATGCGCACAGAACGGTTGGTTTGACGGGGCGCGCCCGGTAAAAATTCGGAAAGAAAAATTCCGAGCAGCAGGAGTCCGCCGAAAGTCATCGCCATCTGGCTCATTTCGATGGGATTTTCGAGTGCGGGCAGGAGCCAGTGATAGCTCGATGGTTTAAAGATGGCGAGGTAATCGGGTTGAATTGCCCAGCCGGACTGCTGCGTTAACATATAGATGTCCCAGCGCCCCCAGCGGAACTGGCAGTAAACGAAAAATCCGAGACCGCCAAGCATGGCCGATGCGCTAAGGAGAGCACTCGGACCATAATTGGCCAACCAGTCGCGAACGTTCGTCAATTTGCGCCAGCCGAGCTCCCAAATCCTTTTGACTAGCGGCGCAAGCGCGCAGAGCAAGCCGACGATTCTGGTCGCCGACATGACGATACCGTGAATCGCCGCCAAAATTCGCGCGCCTCGTGATTCTGTCCCGCTCCAATAAAGGAAACCGAGCAGCGCCATCAAAAAAAGCGATTCAGAATAGCCAGCGACGAGAAAGAAGGCGGCGGGATGCGCGAGAATGGCGAGCGCGCCGAGCAACTGCCAGCCAGGAGGCAGGTTCCACCGTTCGCAGAAGAGGAAAAAATAGGTCCAAAAACCCCAGGCGGCGGATTGGGCGGTAATTAGTAAGGCGTTTTCGGCTCCGATATTGAGCCCACGATGCAATATCCAGGCGATTGCAGGGTAGGCGGGGAAGAAACCGGTATTGGAGACTTCCATCATTTTGTGGGAAATCGGCGGCACAATTGTTTCGTAACCGCGATCAATGATATTGGCGAACCAGTGGCTATCGTGTTGGAAGAGTGTTTGATAGCGGTATTCGAGCGGCCCATCAGGTGCCAGAAGAAGAATCGCGACCAGCATTTGCAACAGCGTGACGACAAGGCCGGCAGAAAGGGCTTTGGCCGTAGCGGATATCCGAATCATGAGGCGAGTCGGTGGAGGGGCAGAGGAAACCGGAACGGTCCGCGGAATGCAAGGCTCTTCCAACCCGGCGTTGCCCTTATTATATAGTACGGCAGTCACGGTGCGGTTTTTTGACGCTGCTCCTCTCGCTTTATTCGCGGCTCGCCTCAGGGAGCGGCGGTCTCGGAATTTTGTTTAGCGCCAAAGGCGCGGCGGAGCGATGCGCGTCCGGACGTGCAGAAGCACGTCCCTCCGGGGACTGCTGGCTATACCCCTTCCTCAGGCGGCGACTTCTTTGTCGCCGACAAGGCCGCGATATAATTCCTCGTAGCGTTCTGCGGCAATCAACCAGGAAAATTCGCGCGCCATCGCGCGACGGATCAGCGCAATCCAAACGTCGCGTTCGCGGAAAACTTCGCGGGCCCGCTTGATCGAATCCCAAAACGCTTCGGCGGAATAGTCGTAGCAAAGGAAACCATAGCCCGACTCGGAAGACTCAAGCGTCGGATCGTAGTTCTGGACGATTTCCTGAATCCCGCCGCTGGCATACGCGATCGGGATTGCTCCGTATCGCAAGCTATACATTGCGATTAGCCCACTGGGCTCGAACCGCGACGGTATCAGGGTAATATCGGAACCGGCTTCGATCAGGTGAGCCAGCCTTTCATCGAAATGACGGCGATAAGCGAATCGTGTAGGATAGCGGCGGGAAGCGATGGCGAGAGCGGTTTCGAACGCCGGGTCGCCTTCGCCCAGGATAATCAGGCGCACATCATCCGCCAGCAGCCGATCGAAGAGCGGGGTGAGAATTCCAAAACCTTTTTCGGCGACCACGCGCGTGACCATTCCGAAAACCGGACCACGCGGCGCGGGGGCGAGCTGGAGATCCGCGAGCAAAGCGTCACGACAAATCTTTTTACCCCTTAATTTTTTGGATTCGAAATGAGCCGGCAGCAGCGGATCGGTTGCCGGATTCCAGCGCGCGTAATCGGCGCCGTGCAAGATGCCAATGAGCTTGTGGGCATTTTCACGCAGAACGACGTCGAGTTCATAGCCGCCTTCGGGTCGGAGGATTTCGCGCTTATGATGTTCGCTGACGGTGGTAATGCGATCGGCGAAAACGATGCCGCCT
>QHPM01000175.1 GCA_003219095.1 Verrucomicrobiota bacterium | reverse complement strand
CAAGCAGAGTCCCTGTGCCAACGGAGCACGCGGCTGCGCAAAGAAGAAACGCGAGTTTCAGAACATTAGGTTTATTCATAGTTTTTCCTTTTCTCATTTGGCCTTCCGTGATTTCTCGTCAATTGAGTTGTCATTTGTGGCCGTTCACTGATTACAGAACGGAAACCAGCGCTGGGTTATGCGGAAAGTTGGCTTCGCCGCGCGAAATGGTTGAAGCGTTCAAGCGGAGACACCTAGGATTACCCGCCTTCGCATTCGAACTACGGCGGGCAGGCGGTGGATGACGCGGATGGAGCGGATGTAATTTTCAAACAGAAGAAAACGAAGAGAACGAAGAAAGCATTTCGATTCTAGCCAAACACAGTCTTTGTTTGCTTCGTTATCTTCTGTTAAAAAAGAAAGAGAGTCAGCGCGCCCATTTTTACCGATGGCGAGGAATATCGCGGTAATGCCGCCCCCATCAGCAAAGACCGAATACCAGTAGCGTGACGCAACATTGCGCAAAAACTTGCCATTATTCGGCAGGCTTAGTACTATCGCGGCCTCGGGGAAAGTCTGACGGGATTGTGCCAATTACCCACCGCTACCTATTCTGTTTAATCGCGTCCATTTTGATTGCGGCGAGCGCTTTCGGGCAAGACGCAAATGCTCGCTCGTCGCCCTCGCCAGCACCCGCCACAGCAGCAAGCCCATCCGAAGCCGAGCCCGTGATTGTGACCGGCTCTTACATTCCAACTCAAACCGCGGCGGAGGTCGGTGCGAATCCGGTGCAGGTGATCGACCGTTATACGATTGAGAAATCAGGCGAACGAAACACCGAGGAACTGCTGCGGAACCAACCAGTGGCAAATGCCAATGGGGTACCGACCTCAGGTAATGTAGGAAACATTTCCGGACAGGGCGCTTCCTCTATCTCGCTCCGCGGCTTTGATCCCGGCGCAACGCTGGTGTTGCTCGACGGCCACCGCATGGTTTCCCATCCGAGCGGAACAAACGGCGGCACAGAATTTTTCGTCGATCTGAACACAATCCCGCGGGCTGCAATCGAAAGCGTGGAGATTTTGAAAGACGGTGCCTCTACCACTTACGGCGCCGACGCCGTCGCAGGTGTGGTGAATATCAAACTGCGCCACAACTTTCAAGGCGCCGAGGCGTACGCCGAGTATGGCAATAGCACCGGCACCGATTCAGGCGAGACAGCTGCCTCAATCGCGTTTGGCGTCGGCGATAACAACACTCACCTGAGTGGTGTCGTCAATTACTACCGTCGCAACTCCATCTACACTACTGACCGCGGCTATGACCGCAAAAATGGTTTGCCGCCTATTGCAACCGCAAACTCCGAGCCATACAATCTAGAATTGTCACGCGCGGCAGTCGTTGCGGCCGGAGGCAATCCCCCGCTCGATCTCGGCGACACCTTTTTCGGTCACGCGCCGTTCTTCAGCAACGGCACCGCACCAGCTTCGAATTATGTTTACTACCCCGATGTTAACGACCCAGCAGCAGCTCATTTTCCAATCAACCATTTTACGGGCGAACTGCCGGACACCGAGCGTTACGGCGTATTCATCAATGCCGATCACAAAATATTCGGTGATCAGATGGTGGCGTACGGCGACGTGTTTTTCGAGCGGGCCGACGTGCGTAACGATTTCGGGCCGGCTCCCACCGTCGCGTTTCAGCCTGTAAACGGCGTTACTATTGCCATCCCCCCGCATGCGCCGGGCCCGACGCTGGGCGGGCCTTCCCATGCCGACACCGGCGTTCCGCCAGGCGCCTACAACCCCTTTAATCCATTTCAGCAAATCATTTCCGGAAACTCGCAGGCATCCCTTTTCGAATTTGGAAACGAGAAATTTGACAATCTCACGGATGCTTTCTTTACCACTGTGGGCCTTCGGGGTGACAAACTGCTCGACGGAAACTGGGGTTACGACGCCGCATTTCGCTACAGTCATATCGACGCAACGATTGATTTTACCGCACCTTCCAAGACGCGTTTCAATCGGGTGCTGAATGCGGCTGATCCGATTTTTGATCCAACGTCCCGTCAATTCATCGGGACTACGATTCCATTCAATCCATTCGGAGATTTCCGCCGCAAGATCCCTAACAACTACCGGCTCGCAGATTTCGTCGTTGTTCATCCACGCGAAGAGGACACCGGCGGACTTGCCGTGTTCGACCTGAACATTTACAGCACAAAACTTTTCGACCTTCCTGCGGGTGGAGTTGGTTTAGCGTTCGGCGCGCAGTTTCAGGATGAGACGCTGTCGCAGGACGTAGACAAGAGGTTGGAAGCTGGTGACATCCCCGTGTTTCAATTGCGATCTGCGTCCGGCAACCGGAATTCATACGCCGGCTATGCTGAGATGAGCATCCCCGTTTTTGGCAATGACTTTTCCATACCCGGTTTCCATGCCCTCCAATTCACGGGCGCGGCGCGTTACGAAAGCTTCAGTACCGGAAGCAATGTAATGGTACCGAAGGTTGGGCTCCGCTGGCAGCCTTTCGATGATTCACTGACCGTGCGCGCAACCTGGGGAGAAGGCTATCGACTGCCTTCGCTGACGCAATTAAACGCGCCGGTCTCTTCCTCCCCTCAAAGTTTCATTGATCCGGTGAAAAACGTGGCCGTTTTTGTTCCCACGCCAAAGTTCGCTCCGGGCCTAACCGTTTCGATCGATCTTTTTGATATCGAGACGACCGGACGGGTAACTTCTTCCGACCCCGCACGCACAGTTACCCGCATCGAGAGCGGAAACGCCTTTCCCGGTGAATCCGTGGTTCGTGATGAAAACGGTAATCTGGTCTTGATCACCCAGGTCGCCTTTCAAAATACCGCATCACAGAAAGCGCGCGGTGCCGATTTCAGTATCGCCTACGAACTTCAAACCATCGTGGGCACGTTTCGCTCCACAACCCTGGCAACATTACTGGATTCGTTTCAGTTCTCACCTTTCCCCGGTCAACCCGAAAAGGAGCTGCGCAGCTCCGTTACGAATCCATTTTTAGAGGACGCGTATCTCAAATGGAAGGGGCTTTCCCAGCTCGGCTGGAACTGGCACGGCTTTGACACGGTCTTTACTGCGCATTACCGGGACGGCTTTCACGACATCCTAATTGGCCCGAATGAGAACAAAGAGCATTGGGTCCGGCAAACGTGGTTCTTCGATGTGCAGGCGTCCTATGAGATACAAACCCATACCAAGCCAGAAGAGCGCCTGATTAATGGCTGGCCGTCGTGGCGATATCTGCTCGATAAGACGACAATCACGTTCGGCGTCAACAACATTTTCGATCACGATCCACCTCGGTCTAATAACAACTTCCCGCACTTGCTTTACGATCCTACCGGCCGATTCACCTATGCTAGCCTGAAGAAGGAGTTCTAGAAGTCATCTCATAAATAGCGTTGTCATTCTGAGCGCAGCGAAGAACCTCGCTGGCTACCCTGGACGTTGCTTGTGAGGTCCCTCACTCCGCTCGGGATGACATGCTCTGCATCGCTTATGAGCGCGCACGCGCGAGGATTCGTTCACGGTTGTTTCCTACGGCTCAAAAACCTTTTGCTGCAAAACGGCGCAATTCTGCGTAACGCAGCGCGAATCGGAAATATGGCTGAAACATCCGCGTCGGCAACGGTGCGCAAGCCGATGAAAAGCCGCGCAAAAACCCTCGCTTGAATCACGAAGCAGCTGCTCGTATTGCGTAAAATTTTTGGATCCCTTGCGCGGGAAGTTTGGGAATTTTTGCTCACACCGCGGATTGCTCGGCTCCGCTGGATAGCAACAGCGGGCAGGCAGCCGATGTCACGAACTAGGACCGCATTGGCAGCCGTGTCGGCTGCTTTGCATCAGATGCAGGCGCACCTGCCACCTCAGGCTTTACTTAGGCGCGAGGGAGCCGACAATTTTTTCAAACCGCGGATCGCCGCGCAAAGGATCCCACATCGGGCTTAAGCGCAAGTTGCCATAAGTATAAGAGCCCGGAGCTTTGGTAAGGGCTTCAAGTTGCTCAAGCGCTATCTCACGTTCGCCTGTCCAGCTACAGATCATCGCAAAGTCAATCTTTGTGAATGGCTCAGTGAATCCGTCTTTGACGCTGCGCGCCAGCTCCATCGCGCGCTGGCCTTCGCTCAGTGCCTCTCCTTTTCGGCCCAACCCTGCATCGATCAGCCCGAGCTCAGCGAGCAGGGTTACATCATCAGGGTGACGGCCGATCTCTTCCTCCTGTTGTGCGCGTGCCCTCATAAAA